>JAEUUY010000030.1 GCA_016787225.1 Chitinophagales bacterium | reverse complement strand
GATAAGATAACTATTCAATACACAAGTGATAAGTCCGAAGAAGTTAATATGTATATTTATGATTTATCAGGTAGAGAAGTTTTCCATCAGAGACATAGATTATTACCAGGCGAGAATTTGATAGACATGAATCAGCTTCAGCTAGCTAAGGGTACTTACTATCTTGACTTCCAGACGGAGACTATTAGCAGACAGGCTAAAATGATGGCTCAGTAAACTGTAGTTTTATTAATTAGTATAATTATAGCCATATTTTTCATAGCGTATGGTTTGAACCATGCGCTATGAAACCTTAATCGATTGACAAAAAGTTTTCCACTACACATATACCTTTGGGCAAATGTTCCGTCAATAACTTGCCTTTTTCTTTTTAACTTTGCCCTTTAAATAGAATATTTTTATTCAAGGCAAATTGAATTAAATTATACTTTCAACTTTATACTTTCAATTTATCACTAAATCATGTCATTAGCCCCCGAAACCATTGACTCAGGAACCAAACTTGGATTGACGATAGAAGAAATTCATTCAATTGCTGAAAAACTAGGTAGAGAACCTAATTTTACTGAACTCTGCATCTTTTCTGTGATGTGGAGTGAGCATTGTAGTTATAAGAATTCTATCAAATGGCTAAAAACACTGCCACGTGAAGGCGAAAATATGCTAGTAAAGGCTGGAGAAGAAAATGCAGGCGTAGTAGATATTGGAGGAGGTATAGGCTGTGTGTTTAAAATAGAGAGTCACAATCACCCTTCGGCGATAGAACCCTATCAAGGAGCAGCTACTGGTGTAGGCGGCATTCACAGGGATATATTTACTATGGGCGCAAGACCTGTAGCAGCTCTGAACTCTTTGCGATTTGGAGACTTGAATGATTCTAAAACGAAGTGGCTACTTTCAGGTGTAGTGAAGGGAATTGGAGATTATGGAAATTGTTTCGGTGTGCCTACAGTTGCAGGAGAGACCTTTTTTGACTCGGCATACGAAGGTAATCCACTAGTAAATGCAATGTCAGTAGGTATTATCGACGTCAATCATATCATCTCTGCTACTGCCAAGGGTGTTGGAAATCCTGTGTTCATAGTAGGATCAGATACGGGAAAAGACGGTATAGGTGGTGCTTCATTTGCTTCGAAAGATATATCCGAAGACAGTGCAGCAGATTTGCCAGCAGTGCAGGTAGGGGATCCGTTTCAGGAGAAATTACTTCTGGAGGCTAGTTTAGAACTAGCTAAGACAGGAGCCATAGTGGGAATGCAAGATATGGGAGCTGCCGGAATTACCTGTTCTACCTCTGAAATGAGTGCTAAAGGTGAGGTAGGAATGAATATCTGGCTCGATAAAGTACCCACTAGACAAAAAAATATGCAGCCTTTTGAAATTTTGCTTTCCGAAAGTCAAGAGCGAATGCTTGTGGTTTTGGAAAAAGGAAAGGAGCAAGCAGCTTTGGATATATTTGAAAAGTGGGATTTAAATTGTGTGCAAATAGGAGAGGTGACAGGAGACGGAATTCTCAATTATTATATGAATAATGAATTGGTGGCGCAGATTCCCGCATTTGAATTAGTGCTGGGAGGTGGTGCACCACAAAATGATAGACCATACTCAGAACCAGCATATTTCTCAGAATATAAAAAATTTGATTTAGCCAAAATAGAAGAGCCTAAGGATTATATCAAGGCATTAAAAGAGTTAACTGCACAACCAAATATTGCATCGAAGCGCTGGGTTTACAACCAATATGATAGTATGGTAGGTGTGAATAATACGAATACCAATGCGCCATCAGATGCAGCAGTTACTCGAATCGTAGGCACCAATAAAGCTATCGTATCTACCGTAGATTGCAATGCGCGCTATGTCCATAATGATCCATTTCAGGGTGCCATGATAGCAGTGTCGGAAGCTGCCAGAAACATAGTTTGTAGTGGAGGTGAGCCATTAGCTATTACCAATTGTTTAAACTTTGGAAATCCTCAAAAGCCAGAAGTTTACTGGCAGTTTGTAGAAGCTATCAAAGGGATGGGTGAAGCCTGTCGTGCACATAACACTCCCGTAACTGGTGGGAATGTCAGTTTTTATAATCAAAATGAAAAAGGTCCCGTATTCCCAACACCTACGATAGGTATGGTAGGTCGAATGGAGGATTTGATTCTCAAAACAGGTCTTGGATTTAGCAAAGAAGGACATATCATTTATTTACTCGGAAAATCTCAAAATGATTTGGCTGGTAGCGAATATTTAGCTAATGTCATCGGTGTCAAAGAAAGTCCTGCACCATATTTCAACATGGAAGAAGAAAAATTATTGCAAAAAACTATTTATCAATTGATTCGTAAAGGTCTTTTAGCTTCCTGTCATGATGTCGCAGATGGCGGCTTAGTGACTTCACTTCTTGAATCAGCTTATGTTTCTGACCTGGGGTTTGAAATAGCGACTGATACTAGCATTCGAAAAGATGCATTCTTATTCGGTGAAGCACAAGGCAGGGCTATCGTCTCTATAGAGGCGAGTAAGGCATCCGAGCTAGAAAAATTCTGTAGCACTATGAATTTGACTTGTTCTAAATTAGGGGAAGTCAAGGGTAAAAATGTTGTCATCGATGGTTTAGATTTTGGCATCATAGAAGGGTATAAAAATATTCACCTGAATTCGATTCAGGAAAAAATGGCTTTATAAGTAAGTACGTTGAAATCAAATGATTTCCTAGCATTTTTAGAAAATCTTTCTGCTATAAGTAGAAATGGATTGTTTTATACCAAAAACTCCTATGATAAAGACCGTTATCAGAAAGTTCTTGACCTTGTAGAATTAGCCTATACTCAAGTAGGAGATATTGAAAAGCACGCTTCTAATCAATTTAAAAAAATAGATTTTATTACTCCTAAAGTAGGTGTGAATATAGCTATTATGGAGGAAGACAATATTTTAATTGCGAAAAGAAAAGACGATGGGCTTTGGGAATTGCCTGGTGGGTGGGCAGAAATTGGTGAAACAGCTATAGATTGCATTCAAAGAGAAATTTTGGAAGAATTAAATCTTCGAGTAAATGTATTAAAGGTTGTGGATGTATTTTGTCGCCTACCTAAATCTTCAGAAGAATATGTGACTTCTTATCATATTTTATATTGTGGCGAAATTATCGATGGAAACTTTCAAGAGTCTAGCGAAACTTCCGAAATAAAGTGGATAAAAAAAGAAGATGTTTCAAGCATTCAGTGGCATAAAGACCATATGAATTTAGCTATCGCAGCCTTTAATTTTTAAAAGTTGTCGAAATGATAAAAATCGAAGAACACAAGAATCTAGCTATCCAGAATTTCAATGCTATCTGGAAAATATTGGATAAGGAAAAACCTTCCAAAGAAGAAGAGTTAGAAGCTATCCGTCTAGCGCATACTTCTACCTGGCATTGGTACCAATGTGGACAGCCTATCAATTTCCAACGAGGCGAGTGGATATGCAGCCGTGTTTATGTTCATTTCAACCATTTGGAGGAAGCATTGTTCCATGCAAAACTTTGCTACGAATTGACCACGGAGCATAACCTAAAGGACTTTGACTTGAGCTATGGCTACGAATGTCTGGCAAGGGTCTATATGAAAATGAAAGATCAAGAAAACTTTCAAAAATATTTTCAACTGCTTCAAAATTCACTTTCACAGATACAAAACGAAGAGGATAGAAAAGTGGTGGCAATGGATATTGCTAGTTTGAAAAATCCTACATAAATAAGTAAATACTTGTTTGCCTAACGCTTCGGATACACTACCCATATCGGTCCTATCAATAGAAACTGTAAATCTTTCAAAAAAGATGGTTTTTTACCTTCGATTTTATGTCCGATAAATTGCCCTATCCATGCCAAGACAAATATGATGAAGGAATAACGGAACATGGCTGGGGAAGAAGTATAGAACCACATTAGCCAAGCTAAAAATGCAAAAAAAGCTAGACAAAAACCGAAGATTAAAAAACCAATTCCCACTTTCATATTCAATTTAAAATAAAAAACAAGAGCCAGTACATAAACCACATTTGCCCAATTTAAGTACATAGATTTAGCTAGAGGAAAAGGAATAGCAAATAGCATAAAATATATGCTGATAAAGATAAGCGGAACACAAAGCTTATGTATAATAATGTTCGTTCTATTTTGGTGGCTTTCGCCGTATTCTGCCAGCCATTCATGGAGAGACTTCATATATATAAATTATAAATCAGAAATTTTGATTAACTGGTCTAGTACAATTCGACCGTGTTCATTTTTTTTCAAACTTCCTAATTCGTTTTCTGGATCATGTTCAAAGAAAATGAATGCATTTTTTTCAAGTACATTTTGATAAAGTTTTTCTCGTTCATTCAGGGTATCTAATGGTCGTATATCATAAGCCATAACATAAGGCATAGGAATATGGTAGGATGATGGCATGAGGTCCGCTGCGAATACGATCGTCTTGCCATTATAATCAATATAAGGAATCGTCATAGCTTCCGTATGACCATAGACAAAATCGAACTGAATGCCCCAATGACTGAAACTATCAGCCTCTAAGAAAGATAATTGCCCATGTTCTTGAATCGGTAAGATATTTTCTTTTAAAAACGAAGCTTTCTCTCTATCATTAGGAGTCAAAGCCCAGTCCCAATGAGTTTCATGACTCCAATAGCGCGCGTTTCTAAACTGCGGAAGCAATTTGTCGCCATCGCGATAAATTGCACCACCACAATGATCGAAATGTAAATGAGTCAAAACAACGTCGGTAATATCCTCAATAGCATATCCTTTGCTTTGAATTGATTTTACCAAATCTCCATCACCATGCGGATGGAAATGCGAGCGAAATTTATCATCTTGCTTAGTACCCATACCAGTATCTATCAGTATTAATTTATTATCACGTTCTATGAGCAAGCAGCGCATAGCCCAGGTGCAAAGATTATTATTGTCAGGTGGATTGAGTTTAGACCACATGGTCTTTGGCACTACGCCAAACATGGCACCGCCATCTAGCTTAAACAATCCTGCATCGATCGAATGAATTTGCATCGCTTTGATATTTTCACAAATATACATATCCTTTTAATATTTTATAAATTCTATATCCATATCATCAATATTTATCGTAAGACACCATAAATTTTTGTGAGACAGTCAAACAAAAGGAAATTATTATGTACATTTGTAGCTATCTATAAGCCATGATTAAAACTGTTGATCGATATATAATAAAACAATTTTTTGGAGGATTTATTTTCGCACTCTTGCTCATTGTATCTGTCGCTATGACTATAGATTTAGGGGAGAAAATGAATAAATTCGTTCAATATGACCTTACATTCCATCAAGTATTTATGGGATATTATATCTATTTTATCCCGTACTTAATTGGCTTATTGGGACCATACTTTGTTTTTATTACTGTAATTTATTTTACATCACGATTGTCTAGTAGGTCTGAGATCATAGCTATGTTTAACAGTGGTATGAGTTTTACTAGACTATTGTATCCATATATTTTAACAAGTACAATTTTAGCTATTTTCTTTTGGTTTGCAATTAACTATATTATACCATATTCCGATGTAAAAAGATTAGCTTTTGAAAACAAGTATATCGCTTATCAATCACAGTCTTCAGAGGCACATATTCATAAACGGTTAAATGATTCTACCTTTTTCTACTTAAGGGTTTATGATAATCTGGCTAAAACTGCGTATAATGTTACTTTAGAAAAAATTGTAAATAGTCAATTATTAGAAAAAGTAATGGCTGATAAGGCTGTTTATGACACTTTAAGCAAAATTTGGACGTTTGAAAAGCTTTTTATAAGAACATTTCCGAATGGCAAGGAAAAAATTGACATTCTAGATTCAAAAAAATACCCGATTAATTTGGATCCATCATTGCTTATCAAGCGTTGGACTCATATTCAAGAATTGAATCGAAACGAGTTAAAACAGCTTATAAATCAGCTAAAGCAGCAAGGTTCGGATGCAAAGCTGTATGAGATAGAGTACCATAAGCGCACATCAAAATGTTTTGGGATTATTTTATTGACTGTAGTTGGGGTCATTCTTGCTTCTAAGAAGGTTCGAGGAGGTATAGGCATGCATTTGATGCTTGGATTAGCATTAGGTTCTGTTTATGAAATCATCGCCAAATTTTCAGACTCCTTCGCTCTCAAAGCCAGTTTGGGAGTAATGACGGCAGCTTGGTTACCCAATATTCTTTATCTATTAATAGCGATGATACTTTGGAAAAAAATCCAAGAATAAAGTCTTGCATATAAAAAATTAAATATTATCTTTGCACTCGCAATTTTGCAGAAGCACCGTTCGTCTAGGGGTTAGGACTCAAGATTTTCATTCTTGCAACAGGGGTTCGATTCCCCTACGGTGTACAAAAGGCCCTCCAAAAGAGGGCTTTTCATTTTAAGGTCGCTTTTAGCTATAGCTTTTCTTTATTTTTCTTACTATTATATTTATATAACATATAAAGGCTGAAAAGCAATACCATCGGGACACTCATTAGAAATATTATGGCATAATTTATCCAATTCACAGCCGTAGAACCTCTTTCTAAAGATTGCTCAGCACCAGCTTTGCACATAGCACATTGAGCATAAAATGACAAATTGAATAAACAAATAATCAATACAAACAATGCTCTTTTCATTAGGATTTAATCAATAATTATAGTATGTGATTCCTGCATGGGATATTTGTTGCCTCTATATATAAAGGAGTTTTTTATACCATCTTCACATTTTGATTTTTCAAAATTTTCAAATTGTTTCATTTTCAAATTATCGTATTATCACATCAATTTCCTATACTCTTCCAATCCTTTCTCTAAGCACTCGACGGCTTCTTTGATTTCACTCAATTCTAATACATAGGCGATTCTGACTTCCGACTTCCCTAGTTCCTTCGTGGCGTAAAATCCAGCAGCTGGCGCCATCATCACAGTAGAACCATTGTGCGAAAATTTTTCCAACATCCATTGACAGAAATGGTCGGTATCTTTTACCGGTAATTGAGCCATAGCATAGAAAGCCCCACCTGGCATAGGGCATTTGACGCCTTCTATTTTATTGAGTAATTCTACTAGTAAATTTCTTCTAGCGATATATTCTTTATTCACTCCTTCAAAATAGGAAGAGGGGGTATCTAAGGCTGCTTCTGCTGCTACTTCGCTGTAGGTAGGGCTACTCAATCTAGCTTGCGCAAATTTTAGAACTGTCGCTAGTACATCTTTATTTTTTGTAATCAATGCCCCCAATCTAGCTCCACAGGCAGAATAACGCTTGGATATACTATCTACTACTATAGCATTCTGTGCCAGCTCTGGCATAGATAAAATAGAAGTATGTACTTTGCCATCATATACAAATTCTCTATATACCTCATCCGCAAATAAAAACAAATCATGCTTCAATACGATATCCTTTAACTGTTCCAATTCTTCATTAGAATATAAATAACCTGTTGGATTATTGGGATTACAGATAAGTATAGCTTTGGTTTTAGTGGTTATCTTCTTTTCAAACTCGTCAATACTAGGTAGAGCGAAACCAGTTTCAATGGAGGATGTTATGGGAACAACCTTAATATTTCCTGCGGTGGCGAATCCGTTATAATTAGCATAAAACGGTTCAGGTATGATGATTTCATCATCGGGATCCATCGTAGCCATAAAGCCAAAAAGTAAAGCTTCACTGCCGCCTGTCGTTTCTATAATTTCAGAGGCAGTAATGTCTGCACCTACCGACTTATAGTAATCTACTAGTTTTACACGGTACTTCTCACTACCCTCGCTATTCAGATACGACAATACTTTATAATCAAAATTTTTGATAGCATCACGAACTACTTGCGGTGTCTCAATATCTGGCTGGCCTATATTGAGGTGAATGACTTTTGTGCCTCTTTTTTTTGCTTCAGTTGCATAAGGAACGAGCTTTCTAATCGGGCTCGGTGGCATCAATTCACCTTTTTTGCTTATTTTAGGCATGGTATTAAAATTTTACTCAGCTATCTAATAAATTATATATAATTCTCAATTGGCAAACAACTACACACTAGATTCCTATCGCCATAGCTGTTGTCCACTCGGCTCACGCTGACCCAGAATTTTCCGTTCTTAGAACTTTCTACTGGATACAATGCGAGTTCGCGGCTATACGGGAAGGTCCACTCTCCACAAAGTGCTTCTTCAGCCGTATGGGGAGCATTTTTGAGCGGATTGTTATCTTTTGGATAGGTTCCTTTCTCTATTTCTGCTATTTCACCTCTAATAGCTATCAAGGCATCTATCAATCTATCTAATTCTTTTTTATCTTCACTTTCTGTAGGCTCTATCATAAGCGTTCCAGCAACAGGGAAGGAAACGGTAGGCGCATGAATGCCATAGTCCATCAATCGCTTAGCTACATCTTCTACTTCTACGCCTAACGTGTGTTTGAATGGTCTGAAATCAACTATGAGCTCATGCGCTACTCTTCCATTCTCACCTGTGTAGAGTATTTGATAGTGCTTTTCTAGCTTGGTTTTGATATAATTCGCATTGAGTATTGCGTATTCCGTTGCTTGTCTTAACCCTTCAGAGCCTAGCATTTTGATGTATGCATAGGAAATCAAACAAATACTAGCGGAGCCATAAGGTGCTGCTGATATAGTCTGAGTGGCTTTTTCGCCACCTGTTTTGACTAGCGGATGTGTAGGTAGAAATGGAGCCAAATGACTAGCTACACAAATAGGACCTACGCCTGGACCTCCTCCACCATGTGGGATAGCAAAAGTCTTATGAAGATTCAAATGACAAACATCTGCACCGATAAACCCAGGACTGGTAATGCCTACTTGCGCATTCATATTTGCTCCGTCCATATACACTTGACCTCCGTGTTCATGAATTATTTTACAAACTTCCATGATACTATCTTCAAATATGCCATGTGTAGAAGGATAGGTAACCATAAGTGCACACAAGCTATCTTTGTATTGTGCAGCCTTCGCTCGAAGATCATCTAAATTTATATTTCCATTTTCATCAGCAGGGGAGACAACGACTTCTAAACCTGCTAAAACCGCACTAGCTGGGTTAGTGCCATGAGCCGAACTAGGAATAATGCATATATTTCGGTGCCCTTGTCCTATGGATTTTTGATATTCTCTTATGACCATAAGTCCAGCATATTCACCTTGGGCACCAGAGTTTGGTTGTAGTGAAGTAGCAGCAAATCCTGTGATGTGCGCTAAATCTTTTTCTAATGTAGTTAGCATTTCGATATATCCAGCCGCTTGTTCAAGCGGAGCAAATGGATGAATTGAGCTAAAATATTCCCAACTCAATGGCATGAGTTCTGTCGCAGCATTCAACTTCATGGTGCAGCTACCGAGCGGTATCATCGATTTAGTCAGTGACAAATCTTTATCTTCCAAACTCTTGATATATCGCATCATTTTCGTCTCTGTATGATGACTATTAAATATAGGATGGGTCAATATTTTACTCGAACGCAAGTATTCTTTCGATATAGAGGCTAATTGAAATTTAGCGGTTGATTTCTTGCCAGTAAATGTACTGAAAACTTCGATAATTTTTTCACAGTCTGCTTTGCTCGTATTTTCATTGATAGTGATTCCTATCGTGTTGTTGCTGTAGAAAAAGTTTATCTCGTTCGCTTCGGCTATTGATTTTAGTTTTTGTGTATCGGAGATATCAAAACGTATGGTATCAAAGAACTGTCCCAAATGAGAAGTATCAATTCCCATTTCTGTTATGGCATTTTTTATCCAAACAGCTTTCGAATGAATATCAGATGCAATTGCTTTAAGATTTTCAGGACCGTGATAGACGGCATACATAGCTGCCATATTAGCCAACAAGGCTTGGGCAGTACAAATATTAGATGTTGCTTTTTCTCTACGAATATGCTGCTCTCGAGTTTGCAATGCCATACGCAGTGCATTTTTTCCTCTTCTATCCTTAGACACCCCTATAATTCTACCTGGAATATTTCGCTTAAACTCATCAGTAGTAGCGAAAAAGGCAGCGTAAGGGCCACCATATCCTATAGGTACTCCAAATCGCTGTGAGCTTCCTACGGCGCAGTCTGCCCCCATTTCGCCAGGAGATTTGACCAAAACGAGAGACATGATATCGCAAATCATGGCTGTATAGATTCCTTGAGACTTGAGTGCAGCTATTTTCTTCGAGAAATCCTCTATAAAGCCATCCATAGCTGGGTTCTGAATCAAAACCCCAAAATAGGAAGCATCAAACTCTGTTTGATATACGCATTGTTCTATGATTTCTATTCCCAAATGCTCTGCCTTCGTTTTTAGCACAGCCTTGGTTTGAGGAAACACTGAATTATCCACTAAGAACTTATTGGCTATAACCTCAGATTTATTCTTAGCATTATAAAACATATACATGGCTTCTGCTGCTGCGGTAGATTCATCGAGCAAAGAAGCATTCGCTATAGGCATACCAGTCAAATCACTAATCATGGTCTGATAATTAAGAAGAGATTCTAACCTGCCCTGTGAAATTTCTGCCTGATAAGGCGTGTATTGCGTGTACCATCCTGGATTTTCAAAAATATTTCTCAGTATGACAGAAGGGGTGATGGTATCATAATACCCCATTCCGATATACGATTTGAATGGTTTATTTTTCTTACCTAATTCCTTGATGTGGAGAAGATATTCTTGTTCTGACATAGGTTCGCCCACTTGAAGACCATTGCGATTAATTAATTTTGAAGGTACCGTTTCCGATATGAGCTGGTCGAGGCTTTGTACTTTTATTTCTTTGAGAAGAGCATCGTGCTCTGTTGAGGAAATGCCAATATGGCGTTGTTCAAACTTCATAAGGATATTTTAGAGGATTGTGTTTTATTGATAGGCAAATGTAAATTAATTTTTTTATTTTCTATCCATTCCCGTGAATAAGTATTGTTAAACTTATACCAATAGCGGTTTTTAAATGGTCCAACCCATTTTAAAACCTTGCTATGGTAAATGCCGTAGCTGTATTTGTTTAGTGCAATGAGCCATGCGACATTGGACTATTACTAATACGCTTACGGTATTAGATAATGTTTTAAGTTTTAAACTTTAAAAAAATGATAATTGAGAATGGCATCTATGTTGTGTTGTTTTTTTAATTTTTTTTCATGAAACTTCTTTGGCTCAAAAGTGAGTCAAGAAATCATCGGACATAGAGTTTTAAAGTGCATAATTTCGCTGAAAAATCTTTGTTTTTGATACCAATCAACGTTTGTAATACAAACATTATAAATGAATTAACAAATTTTTCAAACTTAGGGTTTAATTTTTTTTAAGAGATACTATAATCTTTGTATCTTTACACGTCAATAATGTCATGTAATTTTATGAAATTGCAACAAAATTCTATACTAAAACTAGCGAGCCCTTCTCGCAACACTAAAACGCATCCCGTTAACCTTAAAAACTTTAACCTATGAAAAAACTCAATTTTAAAATTTTAGTTCTATTAACTGGACTATTTGCAATTACAGACGCCTATGCCATGTGGGGTGGTGCTCCTCCAGGATCTCGTAGTACTAGACCATTTATGGCTGGAGCTGAGTTAAAAGTACGTCCGCTCAATGTGGCTCCTAAATTGGATCCTAGTACCCGAGATACTGTAGAGATAAGGCTCATTTTTTATCGTGACTGCGAAGCATCTCCAGGGGCAGCTTATACCTTTCCGAATATTTCGGATACCATGATCGGTATGCTGTATAGTAAATCAAAATGTGAATACTTAAAATTTGCCTGTTGGTTTAGAGAAGATTTGTCGGATAGGTATGCGACTCCTATCTGCCCTTATAATAATTTTAATACAAAATGCGAGAGTGCAAATTCTGCTCGGATTGGATATCGCACAGAGACTTTTACGGACACTGTAGTCTTGCCAGTCAATACAGATGATTGGGTCATCGGTATGCTGTATAGCAGTTCATCGGGAATTATTCCAAGTATTGCCCCTGGAACTCCAAAACCAGGAGAATATAGGTTGGATTGGTATACTCAGAAATATGGTGGGCCTAATTCGCAGCGGTGTGCCCTAGAACAAATCCAGCAACCTGGGGTGGCTGGATACATGGTACCTGCCGCAAGAGGTATGATGCCACCCAGCCCATTTTCAGTGCGGATTTCTGCCCTCAATACCATGGCATTCGGCAATGATCCTACCGAATCGTATTTCTATATCGAAGCAGAATATAGCAATGCCATTCCATGTGGTGTTTTTCAAGGTTGTTCTCCAAATCCATGTCCGAAGTATTGTGCCAATACAACGCCAAATTCGGCAGGTACTCCATTCATTTTTATCTGCGAAGGTAGGCAGCGGCTATTTGATCTAGGGTATTATGATGATGATGATCACGAAATGACATTTGAGAAATCTACACCAATGAAGGCAGCTTGTTTCGGAGATCCTGTTTGTGGTCAGCCAGATAGGACGATTTCATACATTACTTGGACTGGCGTTTATAATGAGAATAATCCTTTAGGCTCTGCATCTACCTACGACTTGAATCAGAATACGGGCGTCATAGATATTACCATGAATCCACCGGGAGCTCCCAAAACAGGCGTTGGGCGATATAAAGCTGCCGTCAAAATCACGGAAAGGGATAAAGCAGGAGCTTTTGTAGGTAAAGTTTACCGAGATTTCACCATAACTGTGATAGCAGATGAAGAGTGCGATGCGAATAATTCCATTACGGAGGCATCTTATTTTATTCCGAACTCAGCCCATAATTTTTTAAACTGTGCGGTAGTACCTGGTCAGCCGAATCTTATCGAAACTTGCTCTGGACTGAACATGCGATTTGCTGTAAGAGCTTTTTCAGTTTCTGATCTGAACAACGCTGCTTTGGTTATCACTGGAGAGTTGCATCCGACAATGCTTTCGACTGGCGCATTTATCAGTTCTGCATATAAAAACAATGGCTTCCCAACATTCGACACTGCTGTAGGTACCTTTAACTGGAATATACCAGCCAATACCCCTGCGGGTACTTATCCTATCATATTTCAAATTAGGGACTGTGTAAATGGTTATATCCTCAGTAGATCCGTAGTATATAGAGTGAGAGTGAATAAGAAAAATCGTATAGACTGGTCATATCTTAATTTTCAGCCAAAGACAGCTAAACCTGTATTTTCATTAAATCAAAGTTCAGATAGAGCCTATCATTGTGGTTCGCCACTCCCTCTAGTAGTCAACGCAGTGAATTTAGAGACTAATGTAGTGGTGAATTGGTACCTATACAAAGGAAATGCTGCTACTGGTACTCCTGAAGATACCTATACTCCTGATGCGAGCTGGGGACCACTGCCTAGTGATCCTACATCGAATTATGTTATTGAAATGATATCCAATCAATATTGTAATAATAAAGATACCCTTTATTTAATTAGTAAGCCACCTATCAGTCCGTCTTTGACGTTAAATATAGCGGATAGTTGTTTTGGGACCAAGGGAAAACTGGAAGTGACGGGGTTGTCAAGCAGTGCTATGCTTACGAGTTTATTTGATTGGCAGTCCCTAGATGCAGAGTATGATCTTACTCCGAGTTTTCTATCTAATACCGCAGACATCAAGTTACAGAAAAAAGATAATACCTACATATGTTATGTTATTTCTCAGGATACTTGCATTTATCCTGCGAGTGTAGAAGTCCCTATGACAGGTATTAAGCCTCGAGGTCTATTCGTTACTGATAGACAATATGTATGTCCTGGTGATACGATCAATGTTTCTAAAGTGTTGCTCACTACTTCAATATGTAGCCCTAGGGTTGATTTCTCAAAGGAAAAACCAGGTACTAGCAAGAATTTTGATTACCCTGGTACACAGTCCAATACAAATCCTACTCCTAAAATATTTACAGCTACCGCAGCTATAGATAGAGGGCGCACAGCTCTTCTCTATAAAGGTTCAGAGCTTTGTGACAAGGGTATGAAACCAGGTATCGTGAAAGAAATAGCCTTCAATATAGATGGTATCAATGACCCCAACATTTACAATAATATAGAGATATGGATGAAGTGTACGGATCGATTTGACTTACAGAATGGTGTGTTTGAAGACACCTTAAGTATGCGGAAAATGTTTACAACATCTAGTCGACTGCTGTCAGTGGGCTGGAATACCTTTGACATAGCTGATTTTGTATGGGATGGTTCTTCCAATCTTTATTTTGAGGTATGGACTACTTGTAATAAGCCATGTAATAGTAATACGGCTACTTCACCAGCTTTCTTAGATAACTTGACAAATTACGTGTCCATAATTGGTAAATATGGGAATAGTCAAGGTACCTTTGAAGCAGCTCCTACCGTTACATCTAATTCAAGGCATAACATAAGGTTCTTCTATTCTGAACTGTTAGAAAACATATCCCTCAACTGGAATCAAAATCCTGCAACATTAATTTCAAAGACGGGTGGACCAGGAAATACAGAAGAAGAACCTAAAATAGTAACTCAGGTTCCGCTGACATATACCATTCGCATGACGAATGATAAGTGTAAGGATTCAACCACAGTGTATGCTCATATTGATACGAACTATAAAGTTACTGTTACTCCGAAATTGGTGGGCAAGTGTCCTGGAGATACTGTTCATATCAATACAGATCGTCGTCCTATTCAGCCTATACCTCTAGTGCTGAATTGTGGTCCTATACGTAGCGGTGCAGAGTGTGGCAATAATAGCGAAACAGGCGGCCTGCCTGGAAATAAAATACAGGATTCTTGCCGAGCGAGAGATTCCATATTTTCTCCTAGATTGGGAAATGCCACATCTACTATTGGTACTGTTCTGCAGTCACCATTTGGTGGTGCTGGAACAGGCATAGGACAATTAGTTACCGATAAGCGTATTCAGATTTTATATCCATTTGCTGAGTTGCGCAATAATCCGAACATGAGACCTGGCTATATTCGAGAAATTGCCTTCGAAATTATTGAGGCATTCGTTAATACGAATAGGTTACTAAATTTTGCTATTCGCATGAAGTGTATTCCGAATACACAGGATTCTTTTGTCAACGCTAATTTCGAATCTTTAGCCACCTTTGAAGAAGTATACTACAAAGATGAATTGACAACTGTATTTGGTTGGAATCGTTTTGCTCTGCAAAAGCCTTATGCATGGGACGGTAAGTCGGGTATCATTATAGATATTTGTTTTGATAATTTTAATGGCTATGATTATAGATCAGAGCGGGTGCGATCCACGACTCAGACAAAGAGAAGATGCTTACACCAGTCAGCAAGAACCTTTGGTACAGCACCTGAGCAGTTTGGTTGTAATTATTTAACGGGCACACTGGATTTGATTCGTCCAAATGTAGAATTTACTATGTGTAAGCCTACGAGAACACCACCTCCTATTCCGCGAGAAATCCTCTGGGCACCTAAGGAATTTATCAGTAATACTCAGGTAACCAACCCTACGATATATAATAGATTCTCAAATAAGTATTATACTATATTGGATTATGTAGATACAACTTATGGTCAGAACAAGGTTGTATGTCGAGTGCGAGATACCATGACTTCTAATGTGGATAGACCTTATGTCAGTTTTGATCCTCCTGTGGCTGTAGCATGTCAGGGTCAGTCTATCACTGTATCTGGTGGTGTAGTGGGTATGAATCAAAATCTTTACACCTATGAATGGGATACCACCCAATTTGGAAAAGTGAAGGCAGATTATACTAGCCCTATTCAAATTATTACCCCACCTAATCCGGGCTATCACTATCTAACCGTGCGAAGCGCCAATAATCCAAACTGCTATAATACGGATAGTATTTGGGTAGATATTCAAATGTTGAAGACTATGCCAGACCTCGGTGCTGCAGCTCTCATTTGTCCTGGTGATTCTGTATTGTTATCTATTCCTAATAATGTAGGGTATAAAAAACCGAGATGGCGATTTGGAGGTCAGATTATAGATACGGGATATAGCATAAAGGTGGCTACACCTGGAGCATATAGTATGATAGTGGATTCTGGAGCATGCACAAACACTTCTTTAGATAAATTGATAATCCTACGCAAAAAAGATACTGTTACCTTGGTTAATAAATTAGCTACTATATGTGAAGGTGATTCGGCACTGATTATGTATACTCAGAGCGATGATGTAGCTAATCCAATCTGGAATACAGGATCTACTAATCCATACATTAAGGTGAATCAAGCTGGTATTTACTACTTGGTTAATCCTCGAGATCAATATGGTTGCCTTATGTTCATGAAAGATAGTGCTACTGTGTCTGTCATAGATAACCCCGACTTTAAACTAGTAGATGACACGATATGTATGAGCAATAATCAGATGATTACCCTGCAACCTATACCATTCGATTCAAAAGCTACCTATACGTGGTATCCTGATGGTCGTAAGCTTACTTCTCTCAATGTATATACACCTGGTTTATATAGAGTTGTGCGTGAAATCAATGGTTGTAAGAAAGAGGCTACTGCCTTAGTAGTAAATGATACAGCAGGAAGAATTCTTTTAGGTAAAAATCAAGCAGTATGTTGTGATGAGGTTATTACCTTAGACGCAAATCCTGAAGGAAAAAATTATCGAGGCTATATATGGAGTACGGGAGAGCGAAGTCAAGTAATTTATACCAAGCCTAACGTATCTGGAGTATATGTCGTAGAGGCAATAAAGGCCAATGGCTGTAAAGATACAGGTTCTATTTTTATAGATTCTAAGTGTGGTCAAGTTCGCGCCAGACCAGAAAAAGAGGTTATACATATAGGTCAGGAAAATAAAATTTTCGGTGAGCACTTGGCTATCAACGCTACTAGCATTCAATACAAATGGATTCCGAGCTCGGATACTATTAATAAGATGAGATATAATAAAAATGACAGTCTCAATCCGATAGCTATAGCTAGAGATACAGGTGATATAGAATACATTTTGGTAATGACGGTAACCGATACAAATTATATGCCTCCAAAAGAACCATGTATTGAGAATGAAGTTGTGAGGTTCAAGACATTAAAGAATCAAATGGATACGGTCAATATATTTACTCCCGATGGAGATGGAATAAATGATTATTTTTACCCGCGAGTTCAAGGAGTCGTAGAATTTAAAGAATTAAAAATTTATAATCGATATGGACAATTGCTGCATGATGATCCGAAATCTCCATGGGATGGAAAATTCAATGGTCAGTATCAACCAGTGGGTGTTTATGTCGCCTTTATCTCCTATGATTTGCATGAAGCAAGAAAGGATAAACAAACAAAATACGATAAAATAGTAGTGACACTGGTCAGGTGATGAAGAGTAAGTTTTATTGGAGTCTAATTATTATTTGGGGATGGAGTGCATCAGTGCTTCATTCCCAAAATAATTTACATTATAGTCAATTCTATAATGCTCCTATGTTTTTGAATCCAGCGTTAACTGGTCAAATTGGAGAGGATTTGTTTAGGTTAAATGCGCACGCAAGAAATCAATGGTCAGGTATTGCAGGAGCAGATGGCAAGTTTTTGTATGAGACAAGATCAGGCGGTGTAGATTTATCGCTTTTTAAGAAACGATTCGGGGTTGGAGTATATGTTTTACAGGATGTAGCTGGTGGAGGAATATTTTCAACTATACAAGCAAATCTTGCTTTATCATATTCATTCATCATGGGTGACAATACGCTCAGTTTTGGGGCACAAGGTCTCTATAACACGACCCAGCTTGATCCATTTGATCCTAGATGGGGAAGTGGCATCCAGTTTTTAGAGTCTAGTCGTTCATACATGGATTGCAATTTCGGCGCTAATTTTAAATGGGATTTATACTTCTTAACAGCTAACTTGGGTTTAGTCGCGAATAATTTATTGGAAGCACCCCAAAGATTTACACGAACTGGGATTCAAGGCGTGAATGTTCCACGTTCCTATAAGGCTTATGCCCTTCTTGATTTTGATATGACGGAGCGTATGAAGCTCTTACCAGGTTTTTATGGTTCTTTTCAAGCCGTCTCTACCAATTTTGTCATGGGAAGTAATTTCTCATATAAGATTCTCAAAGGTGGAACTTATGGCAACAGTTTGATATTAGGTTTATGGCTTAGAACAAATGATGGGAATTTAGAATCTGTAATACCTACTATCGGTATGAAGATGAATAAGCTACAGGTGCAGATGTCTTATGATGCGCATGTTTCGATTTCTAAGGGGGGAAATTCCAAGTATTTAGATGGAATTGCTAACAGTTTAGAAATAAGTATTATATTTACAGGCAAACCAAAAGTTGCTCCACCTTTATTGGAGGATGACTTTATTCTAAACCCTAGATATTAAACCTATATATAAACTATATTAGAATTATGCACTTTATCCGAAGAATAGTCTTATTTATAGCTCTATTCAACATTGTATTTACAGCATCGACGCAAAATAGGACGAGTCCTTCAGCTAAGAATCCCGATAAGACAAAATCAAATCAATTGAATCAAGATTTGGTTAAGTATAAAAATTTGTCTTATGGTAAAATGCTAAGATATGCCACCATGTTGGAAAATGAGGGAAGCTATGTAAATGCAGTTGAATATTACAAAATGGCTCATGCTAAGAAGCCTACAAATAAGTGCGTTCTGCAAAAACTATCTGAACTTAATTTTAAATTAAGAGATTATGTAGCAGCGGAAGAGTACACCAGAAAATTATTAGATCTAGATAAAAAATATGACAAAGACGCAGATATTCGATTGGCTCTCTGTTTGAAAGCAAACATGAAGTACAAGGATGCCTTAGATGAGTTAAATTATGTGCGAGCAAATAAGAAGGCTACTTTATCTATGAATATTGTAGAAAATGAGATTAAAGGTGCTGAATTGGCTATCGAGACAAGAAATCTCAAGGATCCGAAAATCACAGTTGACAATGTGAAACAAATAAATGGCTACCTACAAGAATATGCACCTCAGCCATTAAAAAATGACAATTTGATCTACTCATCTTTGATTTCTGATACAGCTTTGAACGTAACTAGACTAAAGTATGAAGGAAAAGATTATACCTCAAAAATCGTTTTTACGAAATTTGATAAAGAGAAAAATATTTTTGCTAGACCAGAATTGTTACCTCAGGAAATCAATAAACCTGAAGTACATATTGGTAATGGATTTATAGATGAATCAGGTAAAATTATCTACTATACCCAATGTATGGAGGACAGAAAACTCAATATGAAATGTAAATTGTGGATGGCAGAGAAGAAAGATGGGGCTTGGGTTCCTACTGAATTGACCAAGTTAAATGAAAAAGGAACGACTAACACTCAGCCAGCAGTTTATGACGATGGCTCAGGTACAAAGTATCTACTTTTTGTGAGTGATAGACCAAACGGGAAAGGTGGACTGGATATATGGGCATCGAAGATTAATGATGGTACAGCTCCAAAAACTGAGGAGAAACCTAAACCTTCATCGAAAGGTAGCAAAGGAGGTTCAGGAAGATTTTCCGATCCGGTTAATTTAACACAAGTAAACACCTTTGGTGATGAGGTTACTCCTTATTATCATAAAAAAGATAAAACCTTGTATTTTTCTTCTAATGGATATCCAAGTGTTGGTGGACATGATATCTTCAAGGTATCAGGTACAGTTGGAAAATGGGATAAGGTAATCAATTTAAAATTTCCAATTAATTCATCTGTGGATGATTTATATCTAAAATTAGATGACAATGATGAAGGTTATTTCGTATCTAATAGAAATGGTTCGAAATCTCCTAGAGGTTATACTTGCTGTGACGATATCTGGAGCATAAAAAAAGCAGAATACAATATCTGGGTAAAAGGAATATATGTTTCTTCGGCTGATATAGAAACTAAAAAACCACTAAATGGCGTAGATGCATTGATGATAGATAAGGACGGCAAACTGGTCATAAGAACTATTACCGAAAAAGATAGCCATTTTATGGTCAAATTAAACGCAGGTCAAACCTATAGAATAAACGGTATGAAGGAAGGATACTATCCAGGTATAGATTCCTTCTCTACTCCAAAGGTATTATTCAAAAATGATACCATTTATAAGACATTCTATTTAGATCCAATCGAGAAAAAGAGATATGTGGTAGAGAATGTATATTACGCATTTGATAAATCAGTGGTAAGGCCAGAGTATTTCTCCATTTTAGATAGTGTATATTCTTTAATGAAAATCTTCCCCAATGTTTTCTTAAAAATTGATGGACATACAGATGCGAGAGGCACAGAGGTATATAATCAGGCCTTATCTGAACGCAGATGCAAGGCTGCAGCAGAGTATCTTTTAGAAAAGGGATTGGAACCTGAGCGCATCATTATGAGAGGATATAGTGAGTTAGTGCCAATTGCACCCAATACTACACCATCTGGTGAGGATGACCCAGCTGGAAGAGCGAAAAATAGACGTGTTGAGTTTAAATTATTGTCACCTAGCGGCAGAGACCCTAAGTATGATATAGACTATCGCGTGAACGTACCATTCGGTATCGAGTAGTATTTTTTAGTTTCTTAGGACTTTAACATTGTTTATTTCAGTTGTAAAAAACATTTAGTATTAGTTTTGCACCCATATTATTATACCAGAAAGTATAATTTGCTTCAAGTTAATTTAAAACGCCGTGGCTTTAGATAAGGATATTAAAGTAGCATTACTTGCCATACTATCAATAGTATTATTTGTCGTAGCTTATCTTTTTATGAAGGGGACATTGCTGCATAGTGGCGATCTCAAATATGTAGCCATTTTTGACAATGTAGATAAGGTGAAAAAATCTGATAGAGTATACCTAAGTGGGGTAGTTGTGGGAATGGTTGATCAAATCGAATTTGTAGATTTAGCCAAGCCTAGTGAAGTACGAGTTGTTTTCACAGCAGACAGGAGTTTAAAGATACCAAAGGATTCGAAAATACAAATTACCAGCACCAGTATTATGGGCAATATGGGATTGATCCTTCATTTAGGAAATTCTTCGACGGTTTTGAAAGAGATGGAAGCACTAGAAGGAGTACCAGAGAATGGTATTCTGAAATCAGTAGGACCTATGGCTAAATCGGCCGATTCGTTATTGGGCAATATTAATACCTTGTTTGATAGAAGACAAAATGACAATTTGTATCTCACCGTAAACCATATAAATAGCACTTTGGTTACCCTCAATGCTACCATAGCTAACATGAACAAGCTAATAGAAAGCAATCAAAAGCCTATTCATCAAACGATGGCTAATTTTGAGCGTATCTCTCTCAATTTAGCTAAAAAACAAGATGATATCAATACTACTATTAGCAATATTCGAGATATCTCAGGTAAGGCCAATCAAGCTGATATTGCAGGTATGATGCAAAATTTAAGTAAATCAGTTAATGAATTGAATACCTTACTAACTGAGTTGAATCAGGGACAAGGCAGCTTAGGCAAACTGATGAAAGACCCAGTGCTATATAATAATCTCAACACAACGGTTAACAATGCAAATGAGCTACTCATAGACTTCAAATCTAATCCCAAGCGCTATGTGGGCTTTTCTATATTTGGCGGTAAGAAGTAAGTCATATGGAGGCTAAACGTCTTAGTAGCTTAGCAGTTTGCTTTTTACTTAGTTTTTCTTATCAACTTTTTTCTCAGGAAAAGTATGAGGTGGAGATTCTTCCCCCCACTGATCAGGGTATCATGGAGACCGTGAACGGAGAAAGTATAAGAATACTTGTAGGTAATGTTAAATTGCGCCATAAGTTAAATTATATAGATTGTGACTCGGCGGTAGTTTATACCAACAATAACATAGATGCTTTCGGGCACGTGCATATACGAAAAAAAAACGGTGCCAATGCTTATGGGGACAAGTTAAATTATCTTAGTCTTCAAAAAGTTGCTATTCTTCGTGGCAATGTTATTCTAGTAGAGAAAAAGGCAAAACTCTATGCAGAGGATATCACCTATGATTTAAATAATGACGTAGGACAATATCTGACTGGAGGAAAAATGATTAATGAAGAATCAGAAATAACATCTCAGACTGGAACATTTTATACTAGAGAAAATCTAGCACTATTTAGACAAAATGTGCGAGTCAATCATCCAAAATATAGGCTTGAGTCCGATTCACTCATGTATAATACTAAGCTCAAACGAAGTATTTTTAAAACGAGTACCAAAATAGATAATGATAGCGGATATATATGGTGCAACTCTGGCTGGCACGATGAAGAGAAAGATCAATCTAGTTTCGGGAGAGGTACCTATATATACAATCCCCCAAGTTGGTTATTGACAGATTCCATTTTTTATGATAAAAATCAAGGGAAAAGCTATATCTATAAAACCTTTGAATACCATGATACAGCTGCTAAGACCCACCTATTTGGAGACTCTGCTTATATGTATAACGATAATAAAGATATCATAGCTTATAACCGACCCGTCTTGATTTTAGAATCCACTGACAACAAGCCTACCTTTATTCGTGGCGATATTCTCATTAATCAGTCTATCAATAAAGAAGAGAAAATTATGAAAGCTCTCAAGAATGTAAGATTATATAACGCAGATTTTCAAGCTATAGGCGATACTATGATATACAAAACAGTAGATTCTACTATCTATCTAAGAGATAGCGCATTTATTTGGCAGGAAGAGAGCCAGTTATCGGGACTTCACCTATACATATATTTAAAGAATAAAAAGCCTAAGCGAATCAACGTATTTGGTAATTCATTCATGGCTCAACAAGAAGAGGCTAAAGGACATTTTAATCAGGTAAGTAGCGATACAAGTCATTTTTTCTTTAAAGATGGTAAGTTAGATTATCTCTATGCTTTTGGCAATACAAAATCTATTTATTATGGTAAGGAAGAAGGTAAGGGCTATCTAGGGTTAAATAGCAGCGAGAGTTATAGTTTGAAAATGATTTATGATACCAGTAAACCTAAGGAGGTCATTTTTTATGAGAATCCAAAGGCGGTGTTTTTTCCTGTAAAAGAAATCACGGAGTCTAATCGGTTTTTAATTAATTTTGTGTGGAAGTCTGCATTAAGACCTCGTTCAAAAGATGATTTATAAGTTATATGATTAAAAAACAGATTATTCTTGGCATTTTAATACTTGCATTAACTGCTATGGCAGGTTGTAGTATATTCAAAAAAGGTTGTAATTGCCCAAAGGCTAAAACTTCATTCTATTTAGATAAAACTAAGACAAATTGGAATGTCGTTTAGTACTGCACGTGATTTTAGCAATCAAAATGAAGTAAAGTGGTGCCCAGGATGCGGTGATCATGCTATACTTAAACATTTTCAGTCAGCATTAGCCAAGTCTGGAATTAAGCCAGAGAAAACCGTCGTGGTATCAGGTATTGGGTGTGCATCCAGATTACCTTACTATATGAATACATACGGATTCCACACCATTCATGGTCGTGCTTTGCCTATAGCTACTGGCATTAAGCTATCTAAGCCAGAAATGAATGTGTGGGTTATTACAGGAGATGGAGATGGTTTATCAATAGGCGGGAATCATTTTTTACATCTCTTTAGGAGGGATATTAATCTAAGTGTTTTACTCTTTAATAATCATATCTATGGTTTGACAAAAGGACAATACTCCCCCACTTCGGAGCTAGGTCAGTTTTCAAAATCATCGCCTACAGGGAATGAAGAAAATTCGATCAATGCCTTACATCTTGCTTTGACGGTTGGCTCTGGTTTTGTTTGCAGAACCTTTGATCGCGATGCCACATATATTCAAAAGTATATGGTAGAAGCTCAGGAACATCGGGGCTCCTCGTTAGTTGAGATTTTGCAAAATTGCCCTATTTTTAACGATGGCGTCTTTGATCCCATTATCGATAAAAGAAATCAAGCAGAAAAAATCATTCGATTAGAACATGGACAGCCTATTCTATTTGGAGAAAGCAATGAATGGACTATTATTTATGAAGATTTTGAACTTAAAAAAGTGAGAGTTGATAGCATGGATGCTTCTAAAATTTGGATTCACGACGAATCCTCACTGTCAAAAGCTCAAATGCTCACCCAACTTGGTCATGGAAAATTTTCAGATATGCCCGTAGCTATGGGTATATTGTATAGAAATCCCCAGAAAATAGCATCAAAGTCATATTTAGACTATAATTCTACCCTTGAAAAACTGATAAATCAGGGTAAAATCAAAGAAATGTAAAAAAAAACCTGCTATTTTTAAAAAAACTATAACTTTGTGCTCGTCGTAAAAAATCTATATTTATATGAATAAAAATGTATTGCTTTTAGTTCTTGTTTTCGTAGGCTTTTCATTAAGCGCACAAGAGAAAAAAACAGAAACTACAGCACCTGTAGAGGCAGCTCCGGCTCCAGCTCCAAAGAAGAAAATTTCTTCGAATAATTCTAACGCAAATCCTTGGGAAATAGGAATTTCTGGTGGTTTGAATTACGTTTGGGGTGATGTAAGCTCAAGAGTTAAGTTAGATTTCAACAATTCTACCTTTGGTATCCATGCAAGAAAGGCGTTATCAAACAGTTTTTCTTGGAGATGGCAGTATAATTATGGTACAGCTACTATGGCTGATTTTAGACCACATTACACAGCTGTGGCTAACGGGTGGACTAACAATCCAAATGATAATATGTGGTTTGTTTCCTCTAGGATGTATTCTCATTCCTTATCTTGGGATCAGGTTCTCACTGTAGGAAATGGAGGAATGAAAAAAATGAATCCAAAATGGACAGTTGATCTTTTTGCAGGACCTGCTATATTTTTATATAGAACGAGAATAGATTTTAATCGAAATGCTAGCAATGCATTGTTGAATATTTACAATTCCAATTTGCCAACATTTGATCCTAATAATCCAAACGCTAACGCAAATAACAGCGATCAAAGAGCTAAAAATAGAGTAGGAGAGCAATACGATAACCTGTTCGATGGTGTATATGAGTCTTCAGCCGCCAATAATGGTGGAAAAGCTACCATAGGGGGTTATGTAATTGTTCCAGCAGCAGCATTTGGAGGCAGTATTAATAGAAAAATTACTAATAGATTTAGTGCTTCTTTGGAGCATAGAGTATTCTACGTATTTGATGACTATTTAGATGGAGAGCGTTTTGCTAATTTTAATAATACACAGAGTTTTAGTCAACCATCTTACAGTCAAATGAACGATATGGTTCATCAGACAACCTTAAAGGTAAACTATAACTTAGGAAAAGGAACTCAGGCTCCATTGTATTGGAGAAATCCAAACGAAGAACTTCAGAAAAAGTTAGCAGAGATGAATCCTAGAAAAGAAATCAATGCTGCATTTGCTGATGATGATGGTGATGGAGTTCCTAACATTTTAGATCAAGAGCCGGCTTCTAGAGAAGGTTGTCCTGTAGATACCAAAGGAGTCATGCTAGATAGTGATAAAGATGGTTTAGTAGATTGTGATGATAAAGAGCCATTCTCACCAGCTGGTTATCCAGTAGATAATCAAGGTGTAGCTAAGGTGCCACCTCCGGCTTGTTGTGCAGAACTAGAGAAAAAAGCTGTTCAGCCAGTAAAGCCAGCGGTTAAGCCTGCAGGTGATTGTGCTGAGGTTACATTACCTTCTATTACATTTGAAAAAGATAGATACGGTCTAAATTCGAATAGTGCAGTAGCGCTTCAATCAATTGGAGAAAGAATGCAGAAATGCCCAGATATGAAATTAGTCGTCAATGGTATCAATGACAGAAATAATAAGAATGGTAAGTATAACGAGCAGTTATCTTATAATAGAGCTATGGAAGTAGCTGGTTATCTAGAGGAGCGATTCGGTGTATCAAGAGATAGATTTATTGTGAGATATAATCTAGAAGGTACAGGTGATCAAGATGCTGACAGAGCTGTTATGTTTAGAAACGCTCAAGAAGGTGAAACAGGTGCTAGTAACCCTCCTTCTCCACACCCTGGTTTGAAAGCTGGTAAGAAGTAATTAATTACGTTTAATACGAATATTAAATAGCTCCGAATTGTTCGGAGCTATTTTTTTTATATATTCTATTTTTGTCAAATAATGAAAGAAATAAAAAGATATACTGTCACGGCAGCTTTGCCCTATGTCAATGGACCAAAGCATATCGGTCACCTTGCCGGAGCCTATTTGCCTGCTGATATTTATGTTCGCTATCTTAGATTACAGAAAAGAGATGTTGTATTTATCTGTGGGAGTGATGAGCTGGGCACTGCTATTACTATGCAGGCTTTAAAGGAAAAGGTAAGTCCAAGAGATTTGGTAGATAAATATCATGCCTTATCTCAAAAATGTTTCGATAAATTAGGTATATCATTTGATATTTACCATAGAACAACAGAGAAATTGCATTTCGAAACTGCCCAAGAATTTTTTCTAGATTTTTATAAAAAAGGACTCTTTGAAGAGCGTGTTTCCGAGCAATATTATGATGAAGAAACCAAAAACTTTCTGGCAGATAGATATATTCAAGGCACCTGCCCTAACTGTTCTAGCGATAAAGCATTCGGCGATCAGTGCGAAAGTTGCGGCAAATCTTTAGATCCTATCGATTTAGTAAATCCTATTTCGGTAGTTACTGGCAACAAGCCTATATTGAAAGAAACTAAAAATTGGTATTTCAAATTGGGTGATTATGAACCTTGGCTTAAAGAATGGTTGGTAGAGGGCAAAAAAGGTAGGTGGAAACCGAATACCTATGGACAAGCAAAAAGCTGGATAGATGCTGGATTGCAGGCACGTTCTATGACCCGAGATGGTGACTGGGGAGTACCAGTTCCTATTGAGAATGCGGAAGGTAAAATATTATATGTTTGGTTTGATGCCCCTATAGGTTATATCTCAGCTACCAAACAATGGGCCATGGATAATAACAAAGCCTGGGAGCCTTATTGGAAAAATGAAGATACCAAATTGGTTCATTTTGTAGGTAAAGATAATATTGTATTTCATTGTATTATTTTTCCTATAATGCTAAAAGCATCGGGAGACTATATTTTGCCAGAAGATGTGCCAGCCAATGAGTTTCTAAACCTAGAAGGGCAAAAAATGAGTACAAGCAGACGATGGAGTCTGGAGATGTATGAATATTTAGAAGCCTTTCCAGATAAAATTGATGAACTCCGCTATGCACTAATCTCAAACCTACCAGAGAATAAAGATGCAGATTTTTCATGGAAAGATTTTCAGTTAAAGGTTAATTCAGAACTGGTAGCTATTGTCGGTAATTTGGTCAATCGTATCTTTGTTCTCACACATAAATTTTATGAGGGCAAAGTGCCTCAAGCTTCCGAATGTTCAGAGCTCAAAGAAATTATAAAAGAAAGGAAAGAAAAGGTAGCTGCAGCTATAGAGTCATACTCTTTTCGAGAAGCCTTGGCTGAGGCAGTGTCGTTGGCGCGTCATGGCAATAAAATTTTGACAGAAAAAGAACCATGGAAGGTGGTAAAAACCGATCCAAAAGATGCGGGAATAGTATTATACGATTGTTTTCAAATCATAGCTAATTTTGCCATTTTAATTGAGCCTTTCTTGCCTAATACCGCTAAGGTGTTATGGAATAAACTCAATATGAGTGGAGACCTATGCTGGGATAGAATTGGTGAAAAAGATTTAGTGCCATCAGGACATGAAGTAAAAGAGTCATTTCATTTGTTTTCTAAAATGGAAGATGATGTGATACAAAAACAAATAGATTATTTATATCAAAAAACACACAAAGATATCGTGCAAGAAGAGGTAAAGGAAGAGAAAAAGGAGAATCTTATAAGCTTTGATGATTTCTCCAAAATGGAGATAATAATTGGTACTATTCTCACCGCAGAGAGAGTAGAGGGTACCGATAAATTGATGAAACTTTCTGTGGATATGGGACATGAAGTAAGAACGATTGTTTCAGGAATAGCACATGTATTTCAGGTGGAGGATGTCGTGAATAAACGCGTACAAGTTCTTGCTAATCTAGCTCCGAGAAAAATAAAAGGTATAGAAAGTAAAGGTATGATACTCTTTGCGGATAATGGCGCTGGCTTAGCATTTGTATCTCCGATAGGGGATGTGCCTAATGGAGCAAGTGTGAAATGAAGATATGATGATGTGGAGATTTGAAGATATGATAATGTCCTGATAAATTTTGAAAATCTCGATTTTAAACGTATTTCTCATTTTACTTTCATCTTACTAATAAGCACTTATCGCTAATCCCACAACACTATTTAATATAAATTGGCAGAATTTGACATTATTCTGTCATTGAAATTCAGTTTTTAGCTTTACCTTCGCTGTAGAAAACACATCATGAAATAAGCTTTAAAAATAAGTTTTAAATTTTTACGTTATGTTTTTCAAAATAAGAAACTGGTATTATTTTAAATGAAATGTCTAAAACGAAATTAACATTATTAGCATTGCTGCTATTCATAGGGGGCAAAATTCAAGGTCAATATACCTATCAAACATACGTATACGATAATCTTACGAGTAAACCTATTCAAGGGGCTACCTGCATACTTATTAAAAAATCTAATCGCAAAATGATAGGCTATGCACGAAGTAATGGCTTGGGTGAATTGAAAATTGAAGCTGATACTATGAAGGATACACTCGTAGTCAGAATCTTTCATAAAAAATATGTAGACTATAGTACAGAAATTGTCTATAACAAATTGGCTCGGTATAGAGATACTGCTGCCTTAATTCCTCTAAGTAAAGTGTTGCAAACGGTTATAGTCACTGCCAATAAAGCTATAACTATGAATGGGGATACGGTGACTTACGTAGCAGATAGCTTTAAGCTCCCAGCTGGTTCCAGCACGGAAGACCTCCTCAAGCGACTTCCTGGAATTCAGGTTTCCAAAGATGGTACTATAAAAGCGCAGGGAAAAAAAGTAGAACGCGTCTTAGTTGATGGGGATGATTTTTTCGGTGAAGATGCCTCTGTAGCTACGAAAAATATTGAAGCTAGTATGATAGATAAGGTAGAAGTCATTGATGTCGCTACACGCAAATCAGATGCTACTGGTTCAGATGATGAAAAGATGAAGGTCATCAATCTGAAATTGAAAGACGATGCCAAGAAAGGATATTTCGGGAAACTCGAACAGGGCTATAGTAATACGAATAGATATAATAGTACAGCCATGGCCAATGTATTTCGAGAGAATACGAAACTCGCAGGATTTTTTAGCGCAGATAATATGCGTGCGCGCATGAATTGGCAAGATATGCGCGATATGGGTATAGATAATCAAAGCTGGGTCTATGACGAGGACCTAGATGCCTGGATAGACAAAGGAGGAGATGGAGGTACAGGAAATACCTTGCAAGTAATTCCTCAAAACATAAAAACAGGGGGAAATTTGAATCAAAAATTTAGTGATGGAAGCGGTGTTTTGAAGGCGAGATTTAATCATAATCAGAGCAGTTTTGATGGCGATCAATTGAATAATAGTACGACATTTTTCAATGAAGCTACCCAAGATGTAGAAAATAAAAATTACATCAATGCAAAGAATATTAAGAACTCGGGGTTAATATCTATTGACAAGACCATAGATTCCTTGCAGAAAATACATATAGGCTTTACAGCCAATGTGTCGCAATACGATGGCTTCAATCAAACGGATAATACCATATTTTACGATTCCGTATTAGTCAATAAATCTCTGCGTCGTAATCCTTTTAATAATAGAACGGAATCCTATGAAATCAATGCAGAGTATGAGAGAAAATTTACAAAAAAAGGTAGACTGTTAGGCTTACAAATTGATTATTCAACTAGAGAAACAAGTGGAGATAGAAAGAGTATTATGAATGGCTGGCTTTACAAGTCAAATGGAGATTCTATTGCACAGAGTCAAGATCAGAATACGCAATTATTCAATAAAAATAATAATCTCAAGCTTTCGGCTAGTTATATAGAACCTTTATTTATTAAAGGATTTTATGCAGAATTTGGATTAAACTATGTCTTAGGTAGAAATACCTCTTTCTTCAATACGTTTAATAAAAATATGCTAACCAATGAGTATTCACAGCCTATACTTTCTTTAAGCAACAATTATTACTACAATGTCAATGCGTGGAGTGAGCAGCTAAAATTGAACTACAAGAGCAAAAAAGTTGATTGGTTTGTTGGAGCTAAATTGCATCAGGTTTCGATGACTCAAGAACACCTAGATTCTGGAGAAGTTAATTTAGCAAGAAACTTTAACTACATACTCCCTACAGCTAATATTTCATGGAAGTATAAACGAAATAGCTCCTTGACCTTAAACTTTAGAAAAGGAGTCGTAGCCCCGCGTATTAATCAATTACAACCATTTACGGATAATTCCAATCCACAGTATATCACCACAGGAAACCCTAACTTATCTCCTACGGAGAATTATTCCTTTAGTTTGAGGAATAATTTCTGGTATCCGGTATCGCAAACTAATCTTTGGGCAAATGTGAGCTTTAAACATATTGTCAATGACATCGTAGACTCAACTATTATTTCAGAAAATGGAGCTGTGCAGAATTTCTTTACGCATGTGAATGGAAATAATACCGCAAACTTAAGTATATGGTATGGATTCTTTTTTAAACCGCTGAAAATGCAAATAGATCCTGGTTTCTGGATGAGTTTCAATAATAGAAGTAACTATTTTAATTCTAGATTGATACGCACCAATAATATCAACTCTGGATTTTATCTAGAAATGAGTAAAAGTATTGACAGTTTGTTACAATCTAGCTTAACTCTTAACCTTGATTGGAATCAGGCGCGCTCAGATAATCCCAATTTTCAGAATACAAACAACTTCACCTATCAGATATCAACCAAACAAGAATTGACACTGCCTCTTCAGTTTAAGTTAATTGGTGAATTTGAATATCAAATATTGCCGAGCAATGCGGCTTTTGCCGATAATCAGACTTATATATTGCTAAACGGAAGTCTAGAAAAGAGTTTCTTAAAGGAAAATGCGCTCACACTTCGATTTTCTGCCTATGATATTTTGGGTCAAAATCGGTCTATATGGAGAAGTCTGTATCAGAATACGCGAAGTGAAACCATCAATCAAGCACTCACTCGCTATTTTATGTTGACTATGGTCTATAAATTTAAAAACAAACGAAAACAAGGAAGTAATGAATCAGATTTTTAAATCTTTGACCATCTTGGTCTGCCTCGTATTGGGTACGCGCATTCAAGCTCAGTTTATCAAAAACTATACCGTAACCTATGAGAAAAAAATCAATATGGCCAAGCTTTCGAAATGGTGGCGCAGTGATGATAAAGAGGGGAAATTCTGGAAAGATAATTTTACCTTAAAAACTAATTCTCAGTTTTCCAGCTATGAGCGCGTAGAAAAAGATATCACCGAAGAATCTAACTGGGTATGGGGACATGTATCCTATAGCCAAACGTTTATAGATATCGCTGGCGGTAATCAAATAAGTCAAAAAGAAGTGAGTGAAAAGACTTTTCTCGTTCTAGATTCTATTCCAAAACTTCAATGGCACATGCATGATGAGGTTCGCACTATAGCAGGCTATCCATGTAGAAAGGCTATGGCTAAATTTCGTGATAGTGTCATTATTGTAGCTTATTTTACCGAACAGCTCTATGCACCTATAGGCCCAGAATCCGTCACAGGACTTCCAGGTACCATACTAGGTATGGTCATACCTATGTTTGAAACCACCTGGCTCGCTACTTCAGTAGTATCGCATGAAACCAATCCGCTAACCAGCATCCCCCAGCCTAAAAAAGGCGAGAAAACTGATCTTAAAAAACTAGAAGGCGTTTTGAAATCTACCTATAAGGACTATGACAATGCTTATAAATTAGTGCTGAGGATATTGTTGTAATTCTTTGTGTCGGTTTAGCTAGACTGGTTTTGTCCTCTAACATCTTACAAATTATATAAAAGTTGCCACCCGATCTTTTAGCTGACTTTTAGTTATAAGCTGGCTGGTTAATCGTAGCTCCAACCTTTATCAATTTTAGACACTTTATTTTCTCTGTTATATTCAAGTGTTGATCTATACCATGCATAATCACCACCTTTTGCTTGTTTTTGTTCAGCATTCTTATTTAATTTTCCATCCTGGGTGTATTCAAATGTTTTTGTTGCGGATATAGTGGGTTCGAAATATATAGAATTTGGTTGTCCAATTATATTTTCTACTTCTGTTTTTGACATACCTATTTTTATCAAGTCAAACTTTATTGGAGTATAGTCTTTGGCAAATTCAGTATCTATATGCGGATCTAAAAGGTGATAAGATTCATTATTACTTGCAATGCCTAAAATAAAGGAAAGAATAAAAAATGGAATTGATAAAAGAATTGAAATAATTTTAATATACTTATTCTTCATAAAAAATATGTTCTAATGTTTTCGCCTAAATATCCAATAATATATAGCGCTGGTATTGTTGGAAAGCAAAATTTTACTGATTTAGTAATTCTTGATTTATAATTTCCTTCGTAAATAAAGGAACAAAATAGTGTTGTTACAATAGACAATGAAAGAATTATAATAATCATTCTCGGACTTAACCACCCATTATTTATTGATAGAATAAATGCAATGACATAAAGTATTATTGTTATAAAGAATGTCTTCATTTTCTCAGAAAGCTAAATTACAACGATCGTCGGCTTGGCGCAGTTTAGGATTTAAAAGGACTTCGTTTTTCATAAAGACAAGATAACTTAAAAACACTAACTCTCAAAATATAACTGCAATTCACATCATGCCAAACAGACAGAAATAAGACACCCTATTGATTAGTAGTATCTATTATTTCGTTTTGTTTATATAAGTTTGCTAAATGCTGAGACTTCATCCTAAACTGACTTCTGGGTTTTATTTTTGGTTTTGTTGAAGCATTCTCCATTTTGATTGCGGGGTCGTAATAAATATTACCGATTGATATCTGATTTAGAAAAAGCTGAAAATCTGTCCCAGTTCCTAATAGAATATTATTGCCATACTTATATTGTAATTGGGGCTTTTTTATAGACATTGAAGGCACATAGCAAGCTTGATTGTGTTTTTTATTCCAATGCAACAGCAAAGAAGAAAAACTCCAAGAAGCCGTTTCAACTCCAGAATCATCGACCAATGCAATTCGACCATTTGAGTTTCTAATTCTATTGGTTTCGTTATCAAAACCTATTAATTGTAATTCTAGGGTTGTTGTCTTGTGTCTTATTCCAACTTTATGTATGCCTCCAAAGTTAATTCTATCCTCACGTCCTTTTTTATCGTTATATCCGTATGTTCTTAAGAATGATTCTATCCCTTCTTTTTTATAAAAACCATCTGTTGGTTCAGGAGTAAATAATGTAATAGCTTTTGAATTAATATTTTCGAATTTGTTTACACCAAATTGTTTAACCTCCCAGCCTAAATAATCAGGTTCTGAAATGCCGTTACGAATGATTCCTAATTCTGCCTCTAATGAGTATCCACCGCATTGTGAACTAATACAGGGAACTAGTCCTTCTTTAGTCAAGCTCTTTGATTCAATCCAGCCCTTTCTGTGAATTCTTAATAGCTCTTGTATGAGTTTTTGACGATTGTTTTCAATTTCAGGCAGTTCTATTACTTTGAAAACTCCGTGTGAATTTAAGCTTTCAAGTTTAGTGTATTCAACTGAAACTTCAGAATTAGGGTCAGAAACATATCCTAAAACCTTTCCAGATTCCGTAACGCTAATGAACAATAGCCTATCAGCTAGTCTTTGTGTCATAAGCTCTGAAGGTGGATTTTCACACTTGGATAAAAAACCTGAAAATCTCACTTCAGGATACTTTGGGTATAAAATGAGTTGTGAATTTGGTGCTGGAAAAATATTCCCATCATCAGAAAACCAAGAAAAATTAATTTTTGCTTTGAATCTTTCTTTCTCCCAATCTCCAGCTTCTTCTGTGATAATTTCTGTAATAGGTAGAATATTTAAAATCTCGAAACTTCCACCAAAATAGACCTGATTTTTAGAATTATCGTTTGGGGATAAGTTTTTGACATAGATTTTATTACAACCATTGTCAGAGAATAGATTTTTGAGACTATTTAGATTCATTTAATCTCATTAATTCCTTTACTAAATTCTTACCTACTGCTTGTATTAAAGGCACTACAACTGAATTTCCAAATTGTTTATATGCTTGGTTGTCTGATACAGATATTTGAAAACTATCAGGGAATCCCTGCAATCTTGCACATTCTCTTGGTGTAAGTCTTCTTGGATTTTTGCCTTTTTGTGGTATTAAGATTTCGGCTCCATCCTTATAATATCTTGCACTCATTGTTCTTGAGATACCATCTAAATTAGTTAGCCCATAACCAAACCCATTTCCTTTTTCCTTATGCTTTTTTGCATACTCTTGCAAATAATTCCATAAATGGTCTGACAATGTATACTTTGGATCAATTCTATTTTCTAAAATGTCTTTAATCGCAAAATTTGAGTCTTTAAGTTTTGGAAATTCAAATTTTTCTTTCTTCTTGAAAATTTCATTTCTGAATCCTACAATAATTATTCTTTCTCTATGTTGTGGGACAAAATATTTGCCATCCAATACTTGAAAATGAATGTTATAATTAAGTTCTTTGAGTGTTTCTAAAATAATTTTGAATGTTTTTCCTTTGTCGTGTGAGACAAGATTTTTTACATTTTCAAGCATAAAAGCCTTTGGCTTTTTATGTTTAATAATTCTTGCTACATCAAAAAATAAAGTTCCTTGAGTTTCATCTAAAAAGCCGTGGGCTTTGCCTAGGGCTTTTTTCTTTGATACTCCAGCAATGGAAAAAGGTTGACAAGGAAACCCCGCAAGTAAAATATCGTGGTCAGGAATGTTCTTTTCGTGAATTTTAGTTATATCCCCAAATGGAACTTCGCCAAAATTTGTTTCATAAGTTTGTTTAGAGAATTTATCCCATTCGCTTGTGAAAACACAATTTCCGCCAAGGTTTTGATACGCCAATCTAATGCCACCGATTCCTGCAAATAAATCTATAAACTTGAATGTTGGATTTAAAGTTGGGGGAAATGGGATATCCCATTTTATGGGAAGATAGTATTGAAAATCGGGTTCTGTAACTATTGATAACTCTTTGTGTAAATCTATCAGATAGCTTGTGGCTGTTGGTTTAAAGTGTTTCGAAACTCCGTTATGGTGGTTTTGAAAATAGTGTGTTAAATGGGCTAGATTGTCATTAATCGACTTAATAGGTTCGATTTTTAACTTTGTTTTTATGGTAGAATATTTTACACTCATTTCGGTCGCAATTTACCAAAATTTTATTCAAAATTCCGGTGGAAGTTATTAAGACTTTGTTAATTATTTGACTACAAATCTCTTGAATGACTGTCGCCAAAAGGTGTCGTATTTTCGCGCCTCGTCAGGTGTTCCCACCTGACTTGTAAAAACGCAATCTAGTTTTGTATATTCTAAGTGATTATCTTGACTTTCGAGCAGTCAAAAAGCGATTTTCCCTTACCTTTGTGCTACTAAAGAGTTATCAAAATGCTAGACAATTTCAAGAAGTTTCTAAACGAAGAACAGGACCCCGCAGCGGTGGAGAAGGTGACGGAGAAGCTCCGTGGTATTATTATGAGTGGCGAGACTCTGGAGTATATCGCCGTACAGAAAAAGCCTGCGGTCAATATTTCACCGGACTGTGTAGCCCTGACCAATAAGCGTATCATCTTCTGTCGACCGAAAAATCTTGGGTTTTCCATGGACTTCTCGGATTATGTATGGAAAGATGTCATCGACTGTAAGCTCAAGGAAGAACTTCTCGGCGCAATTTTTTCTATCAATACGATCAAAGGTAGTGATAGTCTCGATTATCTCCCAAAAGCACAAGCACGAAGACTCTATGCCCTAGCACAGGAACAAGAAGAGACGCAGAGAGAGATACGACGTCAGATGGAGCTGGAAGAAAAGCGAGCTGCTTCGGGCAGTATTCAAGTGAATGCTAATCCTATGTCCACCACACCAGAACCAGTTGTACCGCCAGCCCCTATATCTGAGCCTATGATAGAGCCCGTAGCACCTGTGGTAGAAGAAAAGAAAGAAGATGATATCACTTCTGCTTTGCAGAAATTAAAAACCTTATTTGAAAATCAATTGATCTCGCGTGAAGAATACGAAGCGAAAAAAGCCGAAGTATTAAGCAGAATTTAATTATTATTGAAGAAATATTTTACCATGGATGATCCCAATCAGCAGCAAATAGAAATAGATATATCCCAGGATATGGCATATGGAGTATACTCCAATTTGGCCATTATCTCCCATTCTCCTACCGAGTTTGTCACCGACTTTATACAACTCACCCCGAATACGCCCAAGGCCTTTGTGCGCTCGCGTGTCATCATGGCTCCCGAAAATGCGAAGCGTTTTTTACGTGCTTTGCAGGATAATGTGAAACGCTATGAAGATAGTTTCGGCAGAATAAAGGATAGTGATACCCCACCAGTATACCCCAATACCTTCCAGGGTGGCGGTCCTCCTACTTCTGTGTAGTTATTTAAATTTTTGGAGCTGAGTATTTAATCATAACTAAAAACTTTCAACTCAAAACTTAAAACTAACCTTGGTTAATCCTTCATTTTTATGGGCTCTCATTGCATTGGCTATACCTATAATAGTCCATTTATTCAATTTGAGAAAATATAAAAAAGAGTATTTCTCCAATATCAGTCTGCTCAAAACGATCATCAGCGAAACCCAAAAAACATCCAAGCTCAAAAGACTACTGCTACTGGCATCCCGTCTTTTGGCTATGCTGTTCATTATACTTGCTTTTGTACAGCCATTATTTAATACCCAAAAGACAGGGAAGGGCAGTGGACAACCGATTGTGAGTATTTATATTGACAATTCCTATAGTATGGAGTCTCCGGCAGGACAGCTCAAGGCTATAGATGATGCTAAGCAGAAGGCACTGGATATAGTTAAATCGACCGAAAATCAAGGATTGTATCAAATTATTACCAATGATTTTTCTGGTAATCAATTACAGCTCCTTGACTACACGGAGGCTAGGGAGACTATTCGAAATATTGATATTAGTTCGAGTAGAAAAACAGCGAATGAAATATGGGAGAAGCAAATCCTAACTACAAGTTCTAATAGTTCAGATCGTAAAGCTTTTTACTGGTTGAGCGATTTCCAGAATAATCAATTTCAAAAACTCAATCAAATCACAGAATATCCCCTAACCTGCATTCCTATTGTGCATAATGAAAAGAAGAATATATATCTGGATACAGCATATATCCAATCAAGTGTGCTCAAGGCTAATGAAGATATCAAAATCGTCTACCGCATAAGAAAGTCTGCGGATGATGGTACTGATAAATCCCTCGTAACGCTCACAATCAATGACGCTGTGAAAGCGAGAAATGAAGTTCTCTGGGGAAATCAAAATGCGATTACGGATACGCTCATTATAAAATTGGTAGCTCGTGATTGGCAATTTTTAAAACTCAGTATCTCGGATCCATCGATTTCATTCGACAATGATTATTTTTTTACATTCTACCTCTCTCCTAAGCCCTTTATTACACTCATAGGTGGTAGCACAGATCAGCGATATATTACAAATGCACTCAAAGCAGATGACAATTTTGATGTACATAGTTTTAACAACATGGATGTACCTTCTGATGAAGTATTCAATACGAACTTAATTATCCTTAATCAATTGAGCCCATTAGCCAATGGGGATAAAATAAAAGAGTGGCTTCAAACGAATAAGCAAGTAGTTATTTTTCTGCCTCAAACTATGAATAGCTCTGCTTATAGTAGTATCATGAATGAAATCGGACTACCTGCTATTGGAGACTTAAGTGAGCAAGCTGTCCGTATAAAGCAGTTTAATCTGCTAGACCCTGCACTGCAAAATATTTTTACCCAAGTAGATCAGTTAAGTGATTTGCCTAGTTTTTCTTCATTCTATAATCTATCTGGTTTCTCACAGCGCGCTAAGGAAGTTTTGATTTCCTTTGACAATGGTGTACCTTTTTTAATTAAGTATAGTCGTTTAGGAGAAGGTAATATCTATTTGTTCACAGCTAATATCTCATCTTCGAAGTCCAATTTTGTATTTAGTTCGGTTTTTGCTCCGCTGATGTATAAGCTGGGAGCAGCCTCGAGCAGTTATCAATTAAATTCCTATTTTATAGGCTCGGATAATAGCATAACAATACCTTTGGAATCCAAATCTGAAGATAAGGTTTTTAAAATAACTGGAAAAAACCTGAGTATGATACCTCCACAACGAAAATTTGGGAATACTCTTCAATGTCAGTTACACGAATCCATTACAGAAAGCGGTTTTTATAGTTTAGAAAATTCAGAAGGTAAAAAAATATATCAATTAGCACTCAATCATAGGAGAGCAGAGAGTAGTATGGAGTTTTTATTCGCAGATGATATCCAGGCTGCATTAGGTTATAAGAATGTGATCGTAGATAGTGGAGGTGCTAGTTATTTGAATAGCTTGAAAGCATTCACAGGTGTTAATCTTTGGAAACTATGGGTCATATTAGCCATCTTGTTTTTAATTATAGAAATGGCTATAGTTTTGTTTTGGGATAAGTTTTACAACCAATATTTGGAAAAGAAGCAAGGATAAAAAGTCGGCTTTGAGAATTCTATTGTACATAGCAACGCGGTACTTGTTTTTCAAAAACAAAAAACAAGCTATTAATGTATTGAGTCTTATGACTATGTTTGCCATGGCATGTGGCTCAGGAGCATTGATTATTATTCTTTCTACCTTTAATGGTTTTGAAAATTTATCGACAAGTTTACAAGAGAGCTTTCAACCAGATCTTACGATTACGTCGAAAAAAAACAAAGATTTTTCGGTATCAGATGAATTGATAGCAAAATTAGAACGTCTTCAAAACATTGCTGCTATTTCTAAAGTATATGAGGACAAGGTTTACTTAAAGTATATGAAGAAAGATGCATTAGCTACTATGAAGGGTGTAGATGCAAATTTTTTTCAAACCAATGAGGTCAAGGATTATATGGTAGCAGGTGATACTCTACTGGAAAATGCAGAATATAGTTTTGCCTTATTAGGAATGGGTCTTGCTCAAAAGCTCAATATTAATCTCAATAATCAATTTGAACAAATAGAAGTTTATAGTCCAAAAGTGGAGGTAGGTGGCGCTACCATGATAGATAATTTCGAACGTTCATTTGTGACTCCGGGTGGAGTATATAGTGTATATCAGGAATATGATGATAAATATGTATTGGTCCCTCTTTCCTTTATGCATTATTTAAAATCTGCAGATGAACATGAAGTCACGTCGCTCGAACTGAAATTAAAAGAGGCCAAAACTAAATCAACTCAAAGAGAGGTAGCTGCTATCATGGGAGATAACTATAAGGTAAAGACAAAATTGGAACTCAATGAAACCTTTTATCGCATATCGCAAATCGAAAAATTGATTACCTTTTTTATATTAGTTTTTATTCTCGTCATCTTATCCTTCAATTTTATTGGATCGCTTACTATGCATATCATAGAAAAAGAAGAAGATATAAAAATGTTACATTACTTAGGTTTGAAAGCAAATCAGATATTCAAGTTGTATATGATTTATGGTATTATGCAGGGTATGCTTGGCGGTTTTATCGGGCTGTGTATTGGCTTAACGATTTGTGCTATACAGGATTATTTCGGTATTATTAATCTACCAGGCTCAGGTACTTTTGTGGTGCAAGCTTATCCAGTGACCATCTATTGGTTGGACGTCATTTTTATCTTGATTATACTATTCCTTGTTTCAGCTTCGGCTTCTATTTTCCCTGCATTAAGAGCAAAGAAAAGACTAGTGGAAGTTCAGAATGATTGATTGAGCGGTATAAGAATCTATCTAATGCTGACTATCTAGAAACTCATTGAGGCTATCAGCAGAAGACGAAAAGCTAAATGCTTCTGTTAGCTGGAAATAGTTTTTCTTATCAGTGCAAAATTCATAGGCAAATTTCGCATATTCCAGTTTGTTATCTTCAAAGCTAAATATGTCCATTATAGCACGTATTTGTTTTACGGATAAACAATTAACCTTGGTCATTTGTTTAGCTGTTTTCATTTGAGATTCCGCAAATGATTGTTTTTTTACAGAGGCTAGACCTTTTTCAAAATCTGATGAACTCATAGGCAATATACAGCCTTTTGGTGCAGGAGCTGATGTTGCTGGCTGTTCATAAGGGTTGTCTATTTTTGGTTTGGTGTTCGTATTGGTACTTCTAGTTGTAGTAGTAGTGGTTACAGTCGTAGTCGTCGTTTCTGTATTGGCTTGCCCACCAGTCTCCATATTCATCATATCTTTCAATCCTCCTAAGTCCATTTTGATACTAACAGATTCGTCCGATTGCTTCACATTGACATTAGTGCCAGACATATTTAAATTGACATTTTCGCTGGTAGTACCAGTATTTGTCTTTGTTTCTATAGGCATTTCTTTGTCGTGATATTTTACCACACTTTCTCTGGCTGTAGGAGCTACATCTTTCGCCTCGTTATAACTACTCATCTTTAAATCCATTTCTCCTTTTTTATTTTTATAAATCATGTATACGGTATGAAAATATTTCCCATCCATATCCTGTACGAATAAGTTCTTATTAATATCCTTAAGCTCAGCGTTATCAAAAACTATTTTGACTCTATAGTTTGGTCTATCAAGGTCAGTTACTTTCACATTGGCAGCTGCTGCATTATTTTGTCTAATGCCATCGAGAATGACATAGAATAATTCTCCTTCTTGTGAGAAAAATGTTAAGCCAGCTTTTTGAGCTATGAGTGCAGAATATGTACCAAAGAAAAATAAGGTTGAGACTAAAAATTTCATATAATTTGTTTTTGATTGAATATTTTAAAATATAAGAATTATCTAGGAATAGAATTTTGTGTAGAATCAATAGTTTTAGCAGGGAATGAAGGAATAACATATTTCTGAGGAGCTAGCGATATTTGTCTTCCGAAAATATACTTTACATCCAGTCTCTGTTCTTTGAAGCTAGGTATTTCATCTGCTATATCTAATAGCTTATCAGCTAGGTCATCTGCTCTTTTTTTGAAAGTACAGTTTAACTTCGTATAGTTTAAAACGCTTGTAATTTCCATTTCACCGCCAAAGCTGGGGTCTGCCTTCAGTTTATTGCGTAAGTCTCTAAAATCTCTATATGTTCCTGTTTGATAAAATCTCAACTCAAATGGTGTTCCATTATTTAACCAACTACCAATATAGGAAGTTATTGTGCTAAACAAAGATTCAAATTGAGCTTGAATGGCTTTGTCAATAGCGTCACTAGGAGATTTAGAAGCTAGTGGATTTGTAAATGTGAGCGTGCCTAGTCCCTCACCTGTACAATTATCCATTACTTTAACATTGAATGAGTATTTGTCACCTTTAGATATATCAAAAGCCCCTGGTTGACTACTTTTTTTTATATCTCCTATGGTTAGTATGAACTGAGCATCCGCCATGAAACCGAGCTGCTGAGCATAATTAAATTTTTCAGAACTTGTAGATTCCATGAGTGCAATAGCTTCCTTTTTTAAGCTATTAAATCGATCCCTTTCGATGTATCGGCAACCTTTTGAAGCCAGTCTCTCATTTAATTTATTAACGGCTATTTCTAGAAGTTCTATATCGGCTGGGTTCGATACTTTCGGGTCAGATAATACTAGAAACCGCAAACCGCCTATTTGTCTAGCTAGTAATTGAAAGTCGGCCTTTATACTTTCAGTAGTTACCTTAGCTTTTACAGTCACTTCATATCTATCGGGAAATGGAGTCTCCTTGAGAATTTCATAAGTTTGTATATAACCTTTTGTATTAGAGGAGATAGCATCAGATACAATAAGGTAATTTTCAACCTTTGTTTCGGATAAGATTTCTACTCCAGCTGCTTGGGATACTGCATTTCGAAGTGCATCTTGAAGAGCTTTTGTTTTTGTCAGACCTATTCCTTTTGCCTCTGTCTCTATTGACTGAGAAAGTAGTGGAGAAGAAAATAGTATAATGAAAATGATAAAATATCGCACAAGGATTTATTTAAATGGTAAATTAAATAATATTTTGCCTGTCGTCTTTGCTATATTGCCAAGAGTCTGCCAAAACTTACCGCCAACTTTTTTATTTGGTAGTTTAAACTCGCCTTTGCCCGATTGAATAATATCAATGACATTAACGCCTTGTTCATATCCCAGATCTTTCATGATTTCTTTACCCAATTGCAGATACTTTGGAAATTCCCCCGTTTTGGTATTGATTAGTTTAGAGAAATCAAATTGCACATTTCCATTATCGTCTACAATGACTGGAAATAAGGATAAATCTATCATTTTGCCATTAAGATTAAAAACCAACGGCTTATTAGGGTCTAATAAGATGTCAGAACCTGAATTTTGAGGCATTAAGTTTGTTGTATAACCATTTTTTAATTGTGCCTGTGCTATTTCTTTATCGCCGAAAATACTGGCTATACCATTCTTGCTATAGAGAGGCATTCTTACGGTCACTTCTATTATACCATCTTTTTCTATTGCTATTCCTACTTGTTTGGCACCTTTTATTTTACCTTCTACTCTGGTGTAGATATAATCATAAGTGGTAATCATGTCTTCTACCTTAGTTTCACCTACTATTTCTACACCTTTGACTATTTCTAGAAGATTTCTTTGAGCCACAACCATAGCTCCGCGCGTTGCCATGAGTTTTGCTTGTGCCTTATTCTTAAACTTTTCATAATCGATTGCCGTTTGACCTCTGGCTTCTATGTATTGTTGAGACCAGTTGATACTACCATTTGGTTTTTCTACTATAATTTCTTCTGTAAGTGGCTTCTCTTTTTGAATCGTTTGCTCTTGATTACTACTGGACTCGATACTAACTGGTGTCGATATCACTTCGGTAACTAGTTTCAAAGGGTCTTTCGGCCCTTCCACAGAGGCTGGTACAATAGGGGGTGTGCTGATATCTTTTATTACTGTTTGGTTTTCAGTCTTAGAAGTCGATGTAGGAATTCTATCAAGGACTTTCGATTCTGAATTTGATTGAGCACATACTGCAATTTGAAGAAGTAGAATATGTAAAATTAGATAACATTTCATGTGCAAATATTTAGCACAAAGATAGTTACACTCAATAATTATTCATTTAAAAATTGCAAATATGTTTCCAATCTTATATTTCAAAAAAAAGACCACTGAATACAGTGGTCTTTTTTTTGAAATATTATAGAATATCTATTAGAATATATTAATTCTATTATCGTCTAATTTATATCTTCCTAATATGGCTTCGAATAATCCACGCACCTCTTTAAATCCTTGTCCTAATTGTGTTTTTGTTTGTAATTCTTCGGCAGGACCCATATTAGATGGATTGATTTTGGTATTCATAATTCTATATACCGCACCAGTACCTTTGATAGGTTTAGAAATTTGATTGAGATTGAGTCCAGATGCTACCGTTACAACGGAAGGCTCTGGTACATTTCCTAAAGTAGATTTTCCATAGGAGAAATTCATAGAAGTATCAACTTTCACTTTATTTTTAGCGGCAATTTCCTCTAAAGACTTTCCATTCATTTTCTCTGCGATCATTTTAAAAGCCTTCTCATTTTTTACTATTGGAGTAATATCTTCAATGATATCCTCCATTTGAATATCATCTCTAGATCTAGATCCTAAATGCCCACAATAAACATAATGGTTTCCAACTTGCATCATACTAGATACGTCTCCGCTTTCACCATTAAATGCCCATCGCACTATTTCTTTTACATTACCTTCAATTCCTTCAAGTGATTTTGTCTCTTTATTGACATACGTTGCTTTGAACTTTACATCTGGATTAGTTTTTGAAGCCTTTTCCATTTGTGTAGCATTTTTACACTTCTGAATAAATTGCATAGCTTTGCTTAGCGTAGCTTGCTGTGTCTCATTAGAAGGCACATATGGCATTGATATTTCCCCTAACTGCACTGCTGGAATCTTAGCAGGAAAATTCAATACCTTTACTATTTTGATAGCTCCTTCTCTTTGGAAAGCCATTCTAAAATGCTTAGTAGTAGCTCCATGCCAGAATACCTCTGGTTCTGTGATACTTTTATCAGCTCTTGCTAACCATATAGGAGCACCTTGACCTCTATCTGCTGAATATTTAGCAGCAACTTGATCAAAATCCATATTGAGAGTATCCACCATTTTGAAGATGCTATCTATTAGTTTGTATCGTTGCATCTGAGCTTCTTGTGTTTTAACGTCTTGGAATGAAATCGTTATAGCTTTTACTAAGACAGAGTCTGCAATATTTTTCTTTGCAAGAATGCGAAATGCCTTCACATCATTTTTATCTATATAAGGTCCGATAATGGATCTAGGAGCTGCGGAAAACATTTCTGAAATTTTCGGATGATCGCCGATCTGCTCTGCCGTGTACATCATAGGGTTATATCCTCCATTATCGCCATAAGCTCTGAAAAATGCAGTATCGTTTGTAGCTGTTCTCATCTCTTCGATTCTGGCATTGAATTTATTGAAAATCTCTGTGGAGTCAAATGAAGAAGGCTTTAGTTCAAATGAGGCTAATGCCACTTTTACGGTTGGCGTTAATGCAGTGAATTTATATTTATTTTTTTCGAAATAATCTTCCAATTCGTTATGCTCAACCTTTATCTTATCTACATCTACTGAAGTATAAGGAACAGCTACATATTTAATGTCTCGGCTTGTACCAAATAGTTTAATGTCATAATCGCTTTGCCATTTCGGAACATATAGCGCATTTTGAATAATCTGATTAAACTTATTGACCTTTCTGTTTTCCATTACCTCTTCAGCGAATGCATTCCATTGTTTTTCTCTTGTACCAGCAGGTGTACCAGGTTCATCTTGCTTAATAGTTTTGAGGAAATTTTCAAACAACATCGGATCGAATTGTCCCATTTGATTTTTAAAAGCAGGTATTTGCTGAAAAGCTGGGTCTATATTCTGACCTCTTGTAATTTCTAAAATTTCTTTTTCTGAAATAACGAGACCAAGTTTAGAAAGCATTTCGGTAATGGTATTCTTTTTAATGAAATTGGAGAAAATTTGATCTCTCAATTGCGTAGCTTCATCTTCTGTGAGGCTTTGCCCATTTTTTTGAAGCTTTAATTCTGCCTCTTTTTTGTCATATTCTTTTTTGTAATCATCATAGGACAAGGTTTCACCATTGACCTTGCCTATATAGTTGTTCCCTGCTGCTATGCTGTTTACCCCTGGACTAATATCCTGATATAGAAACGCAATAATACAGAAGGCAATGATTCCAAAAATAATATAAGCACGCTTTTGGATGGTCGAAATAACTTTCATATCTGTTTTTTTAATTTATGATGCAGAGCATCAGTACTTTAGTTTAATTAATTTATCCTTATAGTGAAATTTTACAGGAGCGCAAATATATGAGAAAAAAATTATATATGAATGATAAAGCCAGAGCAATTGTCTTGAGATACTATCTATCTGATAATCTATGTATTATAGTAGTCTCTATAGCCAAGTCCTTTTTTAAACGGTCTATTTGGCATGTGAGAAAGTCATTCGTATCAATTTGATATACACCGACAATTCCACGCACTGCACTTGTTACGAAGCACTCATTTATCAATTCTAATTCATTTAGATGTAAACATCTCTCCTGTATGTCTACCTTTGACATCAGATAACGACGAAACACCCCGTTCACTGCACCGGATTGTAGTGGAGGCGTATATATCTTTTCATCTATGATATAGAAAAAGTTGGATAGTGAGGTCTCTACTATTTCTCCATGTTCATTTATTAAAATGGACTGGGAGGCATTATTTTCAAAGGCGTGCGCTATAGAGTCTTTGTAAATCTTTGGATTTTCATATTTCCAAGCAGACTGTTTTTCAAGCGGTTTCAAGTAATGAGGATAAATCGACAATTTAATAGGTGGATATTGATTAAAAGAGTGGTTGAATATTATTTCCGATTCTATACAACTTATCCTTAGCCTAGATCCATCAATATTTAGTTTTAGTCTAAGTTTTTGTTCAGATCCTTCATGTAAGCTTGCTCTCAGCAGGCTTTCAAATTCTCCTAGACTCATTCGAAACTCAGAGCGATAATTGCTCGCAAGGTCTTCTATCCGCTTTAGGTGGAGATTGAGAAATGGGAACAGTCCTTTATAAAATAGAATAGACTCAAAAAAAATAGGAGAGCTAGGTGACATTTTCTTCACTAAACTGTTGTAGTTTGACTAATAGCGCTAGAAAAATAAAGTAAAGGGAACCGTTCTTGTTTGTTTCTATCAAATCATTAAAGAAAAGAATAATGAGAAAGATTCCCATAACAGCTGCTATGGATGCTATAAGCTGTCTTCTAAATTGGCATTCGGTTTGATGATAGACTTTCTGTATGAGATATAAAACAAAACCAATGAATAGTAAAAATAAGCTAAGTCCCACAAGCCCTTGTTCGGCTAATAATAGCCAAAAATAATTATGACACGAGAGGTTGAGGACATTATCACTCACCCACGTTTTAAAATACATGACCGAATAGGGTTTATAAGTGCTAGGGAAATTATTGGGTCCGTACCCTGCTATAGGCCTTTTTTGATACATGCGAAAGACACTAATCCACATATTGAGACGCTCCATACTCGAAGCATCTTTCCCGTAAAATGTAGAGACCAAATGATCCTTAAACTCATCGTGCATTACCGTAGTATTATAGTCTGGAGCTAATCTCAAATAAAGATAATCATATGAAAACACAAACAAAACGCTCGCTACTAATAGAACAGCCATAATATATCCCATCACTAATTTTCGTATTTTCAAAAGTAAAACAAATGCTAAGCCTCCTATTAGTGCCAGATAACAGGCGCGAGTATAGGAAAAGTATATCGCAATGATTAGGAAGGGTATGGAGCTAGTTAATAAAATCCGAATGAGGGATCCCTTTTTATACCAATTTCTTGCGGCATAGACCATAGGAAGCATTAGGGTCATGGTTGTTGCATAAATGACATGGTTATCATAAAAAGGGAGAGAATATTGGTTTGTAAATTCAAAACTAAAACCTCCCAAAACCGTGCGAGCAAAACTATATAGTGATGTAATCAAAACTGGCGTATAAACAACCCAAAAGATTTTTTTAATATCTTCTTTGGATCGAATCATATAATACGTAAATATGAAAAATGAGGTGATATACCAGACTTTGGCCAATACGAATTTAATCGATATAAGAACTTGAACTGCCTGGAGTGTGGCTATTATGGACCATACCCACGTAGCTATTATTCCCCAGAAAATTTTATGATTCCATAGGTAACTTAAGTACTGAGGTCTATACACAATCCACATAATCCAGAATATAGCTGTGAGACCGATACTAATGAACTCTGTAGGGAAGTCAGTTGACAACTTTTTATTGAAATCTAAGGTAATCGAACATGCTATACTAAATAATAGAACCCAATATAATAATCGAAAATGATAAAGGAGGATGACTAGAAACCCTATAAAAAATGGCAAAGCAATTAACCAATATTTTTCTAAACGAATTGAGGAGATTAAGAAAAAAGTAAATAAAACAAACAGACTATTTAAAATAGTCTTTTCAGGTATGGTTTTGAGACTATGAATTAGTCTATCCAAAGCTTATAATGATTTTCGAATATAAGTAATCTGACTCACGACTACAGCGCTTAGCAGAGAGAAAAAGAATCCACCAACGACAGATAAAATAACTATGAGCCAGCGAATTGGTTTAGATTTTTTTTCTGCAGGGGCAGCTTTTTCCAATATTGTAATTGAAGAAAACTTGTCATTATTCGAAACTTTATATTGTGTCAAAGCTTCACTTAATTGTTTGATTTCAGATTTCAAGTTTTCTTTATTAACAGGGTCAGTGACTGAGGTTAGTTCTGTGTTTTTATTTTTTAATTCTGATTCTAGCATTTTTATAATTTTCGCCTTGCCTTCTGTTACTGGCTTTGTAGCTATTTCATCTATTTTAAGAGCAATATCATTGACCATTTCGGCGCACTTTTCTTTATCTGTATCTATAAGGGTTATTTCTATAGCATCTTTGTCATTTTTCAAGGCATGGTAATTATCAAGAAAGTCTTCCTTGACTTTTGTATAGAGATATTTCTCATCTTTAGAATAGTTATAGTGTGTTTTTAAATCATATTTATTGATGATGTAGTCTATTACTTCAGAAGAATTAGCTACTTGTAATATTCTACTGGCATCATATTTATTTCCAAAATAGGAAAACTCTGCTTGACCTTGTTGCTGACCAAATATAATATTTCTATCTGCCATAGTCATGCTGATAGGATATAAAATGGTTCTAGATTTAAAATACTCTGGCAATAAATAAGATGCAGTAATCGATATTATAGCGCACAGAATGGTAAAATAGAGGATTTGTTTCTTATATTGATTCCAGATTCGAAATAAATCGATCAACTGATAGTCGTGTAGTGGTTTTAGATGGGTAGCTTGCATTGACTTTTTATTAAATGTATAGGAAACGAAAATAGAGCAATATTATTTGGAGCAAGATAAATTTCTATTTGCTTTATATCAATTCTATATTAGGATCCCAAAATTTAGACTTAAAATCTTGGATGGCATTATTTATGATTTGAATTCCTTCTGATTCTAAAAGCTCTTGCATCCTAGTTTCTGATCCAAAATGGTGTTTTCCTGTCAAAATCCCGTTTCTATTAACCACTCTATGAGCAGGCAAATTGGGGTGAGACTTATGGCTTTCATTCATGGCATAACCTACTAGTCTAGAGCTATTTGTGGCGCCTAGTGCATTGGCTATACTTCCATAAGAAGTGACCATACCATGCGGTATTTTAGCTACTATTTCATATACATTTTGAAAAAAAATAGACTGCTTGAGTTTTTTATCTATATTTTTGGCGCTCGTTTTGATATTTTTATTTTTTTAAACCCCACAAAAATAACAAAATATGACTAAAACACTTGTCTTAGGTTTAATTACTTTCCTTTCTGTGTCCTTATATTCACAGTCTAGTCTTTATTATAATCCTAATGAACAAGTTGATAAAGATTGTGACAATTCTCTGATTACAACATTTTCTAAGTATTTTGCAAAGAAAGAAGAGCCAAAGAAAGAAACTTCAAAATCGAGCTCATTCACTGCTATGGCATCTGATTTTTATTCGAATACTGTAGATAACGTAATATCTGTTGGTAAAACATTTCTAGGTATCCCTTATAGATGGGGTGGTACTACTGAAAATGGTTTTGATTGCAGTGGATTTATTCGTCATATATTCGATTGGTTTGGAATTAGATTGCCAAGGACTTCTAGGGAAATGGCCCATGTAGGCTCATATGTAAGTAGAAGTGAGCTTCAAAAAGGTGATCTTATATTTTTTTCAGGCAGAAATATGAATAATGGCGTTATTGGTCACATAGGCATAGTTGTAGAGGTAACTAATGAAGCTGTTAAAATGATGCATTCTTCTTCATCAAAAGGTGTGCATATTGAAGAACTCGATAAGAGCGAGTATTTTAGTAAGCGTTATATGACCGCACGACGACTGCCATTGAATGAAATGCAGTCTAATAAAAATTAAGATTCCTAGATTTCTTTATGTTTAGTATTGACAAGTTGAAAGGGTCAAAAGCTTTAGCTTTGCTTCTAGATCCTGATAAAACTGTCATTGATGATTCTTGGCTGGAAATTATAAGAGAAGCCAATCCAGATTTAATTTTATTAGGTGGTAGTCAGCCTTTTGATTATCATTTGTTGGATAGTATGGTTGATAAGCTAAAAGCAAATCTAACTATTCCCTTAGTAGGATTCCCAGGAACGGTTGATCAAATTCACCCAAAATATGATGCTCTGCTAGCACTATCTGTAGTGCAAAGTAGTGATGCAAACTATATTTTTTCACCTCTTTTTAAAGCAGCTAAAATCATAGATGAGCTAAATCTATCTACTTATTATACGCCTTATCTTATTATAGGTAGTTCAGGAGAAACTGCGGTTGAAAAGGCTTTGGAGAACAAAATTTCCATCATTGACAATGAGACCGTTCTAAAGTCATATCTTCTAGGTTTGAAAATTCTTAATCCTATATGTCTGTATCTTGAGGCTGGCAGCGGATCTAAATATGTTATAAATTCTGAATACGTAAAACAAACTAGAAACCTCTTGTTGGACACTTATTTATTCGCAGGAGGCGGAGTGCGCAATATTAAACAGGCAGAGGAGATATGGACTTCTGGTGCAGACTGTCTAGTCGTAGGAAATTGGGTAGAAGATTGTCCAAGTGCTCTGATAAATCTTGCAAATAGCAGGAATATACTCAATGGAAGATAGAACTAAATCCAGACATATTTTGTATTTAATGGGATTTTATGATTTATAGAGTTTACAAAACTATTGAAGAAGTAGGCGAAGCTAATTGGGATAGCATGGTTTCTAAGCGGTTTTTTCTTTCCTATCATTATTTAAAAACATTGGAGCTCGCATGTCAGCAAATCAATTATCGGTATGTATTAGTTTATGACGATAACAACGAATTCGTTGGTTTGTTTTATTTTCAAATTATTCCATTTAGCGGGGAGGCATTGCGCAATTATTTGCCAACATCAAATTCTATATTCAAGAATCTATATGAAAATACATTGGCTAAGGTTCGTACAGACTTATTGGTATTAGGAAATGTCATTTTTACTTGTGAGAATGGAGTTTTGATTGATAGTAAATATACCTCAAACGCTGAAAGTTTGGTATTGGATACTATCGAGGAGGTAAAAATTTCTTTAGAAAGAAAGCCATTAGGTACTATGATTTCCGAAAATATCAAATCAATTTCTACCGCCTTATTTTGTCCTAAAAAATTTCACACTTTTCATGTGGAAGACCGAATGGAGCTTAGTCTTGCAGGAATGAATTCATTTGACGACTACCTCAACAAAATGCATTCAAAATACCGATTAAGAGTCCGCAAAGTAATAGAATCGAATAAGGAAACAAGCGTAATAGAAATTGATAAGAACAATTTTTCTCAATATAGAACTCAAATAGAATCATTATTCCTAAGTGTTTTAAATAACTCGAAATTTAAACTGACTACTATTTCAGTCGACTATTTTTATGAATTTCTTAAAAATGTGAATCGGTTTAAGATGAAAGGCATATTAATGAACAATAAATTAGTAGGGTTTGTCACATATTTTCAGTTGGATACAATAATTGAAGTTCACTATGCCGGACTAGACTACTTTTATAATCAAACATATAAAACATATAATTTTATTTTGATACTAATGATTCAGCAAGCCTTTCAAAGTAATCTGAACAAAGTATGCTTTGGTCGTACTGCTCAAGAGTTAAAGAGTACTCTAGGAGCAGAGCCCTACTCTACATTAAGTTCACTAAGAATTAATCACCTTTTTCTTAATCTCTTTACTCCTATCTTTCTCGGTAGAATGATTCCCGATAAGTGGACACCCCGATCACCTTTTAAATCATAAATGAAATGACTATAACTGAGGCACAAAAACAAGTCAATGAATGGATTATTAATTATGGTGGTGGGTATTTTGATATTTTGACCAATACTACTATTTTGATGGAGGAGGTTGGTGAGCTAGCACGAGTAGTTTCTAGAACAGAGGGCATGCAAAAAAAGAAAGAGAATGAAATTTTAGATTTTGGCGAGGAACTCGCAGATATCCTTTGGGTAATACTGTGTCTTGCAAATCAAAAAGACGTAGATTTAACAGAAGAGTTGCGTAAAAGTTTTGTTAAAAAAACAAAAAGAGATGCGAAAAGGTTTACTGACTAGGCTTTTAGAGTGTAAAAAAAAAATCATTTTTATAAAATAAGTCTATCTTTGCAGCGAAAATTGAAAAAGAAAAAATTTTAAATTAAATATTTCAGTATGAAAAAAGCATTTTTACTTCTAACATTAACTGCAGCTTCTGTCGCAGCTATAGCGCAGACAGCGAGCAATCGTTGGAACATTGGGGCCGGTATTGGTTTCACAGATTTCGTAAACCCTATCAACAAGCAATTTTTGATGGTAGACAAGTGGAGAGGAAACGCTAACCTTAACATTCAAAGATACCTAGGAAAATCATTCGATGGTAGATTGAATGTAATGTTTGGTGAGGCTTTCTATCCAGTAGTTACAACAAATGGATTAATAACAAATACAAACCAAACAGTTCCTACTAATTTTAATACTGCTCAAAAAGGTCAAATGAGATATGAAAATTCATCTTTCTTTGATGGTGGTTTAAACTTAGTATATAAACTAGCAAATGGATATATCTTAAAGGAAAATTCTTTTATCCAGCCTTATTTGTTTTCAGGTGTGGGTATAAACTCTATCAACAAGATAGGAACTCAAAATGGTTCTAATATTGGTGGTGCAGGATCTGATCAAATCAATCCTTATATACCTGTTGGTTTAGGTTTTGGTTTTAATTTGAGTGAAAAATGGAACGCTGCTGCTGAGTATGGTTATAAAGTTGCCCTTGGTGAGGCATATAGCTATGGTAGCTCTGCGGTAAGAATCGGTTATAACTTCGGTGGTGGTGCTGCTGCTGCTCCTGCTGCTGGTGCTGCTAGTCAGGAAGAATCGGCTATTAATGCTAACTGGTGCAACAATCATAGCTGGAAAATTGGCGTTGGTGCTAATTTCAATAGCTTTGAGGCTGTTCAAAGAGCTCAGAACTTTATTTTAGAAGATTATACTACTTCTCTTGGAATCAATTTAACAAAGTATGTTTCTAGATTCTTCGATGTAAGAGCTGGTTTAGGTTTTGGTAATGTATTTTACCCAATCCAAAGAGGTGCTAGTCAGCCTCATGATGGTGATAACTGGAGAGGTACTACAGGTGGTACATCATATGGCAATGCTCAAATGATTGACTTCAACTTACAGCCGGTATTCAAATTTGCTAACGGTAGCTGGTTAAAGGAAAATGCAATATTTGCTCCTTATGTATACGCAGGTCCTGGTGTTAATTACATAACTTCTATTGGAAACTGGAATGCTGCTCCTACAGCTGCAAATGCTGATCAAAAAACTTATGGTACTGATGATGTGAATTTTCATATAGCTTCTGGTCTTGGATTTAACTTCAGAACTTCTGACAGATTCTCTGTTCAGGTAGAGGGAGGAAGAAATTGGAAGCTAGACAATAGCTACTCTTATAATCAAGCTGCTATTAGAGGTGTTTATGCTCTTGGTAGTTGTGCTGGTTCTGCACCAGTAGCTCCTAAAGCTTCAACAGATGCTCCTAAGGTAGTTGATTCTGATGGTGATGGTATTCCTGATCTTACAGATGAGTGTCCTTATGTACCTGGTAAGCCTGAAATGTTTGGTTGTCCAGATTCTGATAATGATGGAATTGGAGATTCAAGAGATAAGTGTCCATTTGAAGCTGGACCTGCTTCAAATAATGGATGTCCTGAGGTAGCAAAAGTAGATCCAGTTGTTCCAACAGAAACTACTACTAACAATAATACCACAGCGACTACTAATAATACAAAAACTGGTAAAACTAAGAACGTTGTAGGTAATTATGAAATATTCTTTACAGGATGTAATACATTATCTCCAGGTCAGGTAGAAACATTGCAGCAAATAGCTACTATGCTTAAGTCTAACCCTAACTATACTGTAGAAATAGGAGGTAACACTTCTAAAGGTGGATCTAAGTCATGTGCTCTACAAAGAGCTCAAAAAGTGGCTCAATTGTTAAGAATGAAAGGTGTTAATGTTAGCTCTGCTAAAGTAACTTCTTATGGCGATTCTCGACCTAAATACAATAGTGGTCAAGACAATAGAGCAGATGTTCAAATCTACACTTTTGAATAATATCATATTTTAACTGAAATAATTAAAGCCGCTCTTCTTGAGCGGCTTTTTTTTTATCTTTTAAACTTCACTTTTTATAAAAGCGCCTTCGATTTCATTTAATACCAACGTGATTTATATCTAATGCCAATAGATATAAATCTTATTCCGCACGTGTGGAAGTAAATACCGAAAATTTGAACAAATAGAACAATCGAGAGAAACGAATATGGGACTATATTGTTTTTCACTTCGGTATAAAACGGCTTTTTTTTAATTGATGTATTGAAATAGTTCAAACAGACATTGTTTGTTTCTGAATTGACGTAGAGAAAATATATGTACATTTGTAGGATATAGGTTTTTGTGATACAGATTGAAAATTATTTTTTGTTCTTTTTATTTGCGCTTTTCGCAATTTTCGCTAGTTTTTATTTTATAAGAAAACTACCATTAAATAATACTTGGTTAAGATACATAATAGGAGGTCTTCGTTTTTTATCTCTATTCACCTTGTTAGTTCTATTATTATCTCCTATTTTAAAATGTACCAAGTCTAAGACTATAAAACCAAAAATTGTTTTACTATTCGACAATTCGCGCTCTATTAGGAATGCTGGTCCTGATTATATTAAGGAAGTAAAAGGTATTCGAGAACTTCTCAATAAAGGAGATTACGACATAGAAGTTCGAATTTTTGATAAGAAATTGGCGTCAATTGATTCTCTTGATTTATCTGGTAATCGCACCAATATATATTCTGCATTGAATGAAACGATATCTTCAAACCTAGACGCTAATCTCAATAGAATTATATTAATAACTGATGGTAATTATAATGAAGGTAATAATCCAGCATTTGTGACTAATTTAGGTATGATTCCTATCGATGTTGTATTAGTAGGAGATACCGCAAGAGTTAGCGATTATAAAATTGAGAGTATAGAGTATAATAATCTCATGCTGCAAGATGAAATCAATCCCTTAAACATAGCAGTTTCTGCCTATTTAACCTCTTCTACTAAAGCAAAAATTATACTTGAAGAATTGACATCAACTGGGTATAGACTTATAAACCAAACCGTAGTCAGTAATACGAAGAATAATTTCAGTCAAAGTATCCAATTTAAATTATCTGGATTCAGCAAAGGAAAACACAATTATAGAGTTTCAATTGTTTCAAATTTAAAGGAGAAAAACCTAGCGAACAATAGTCGAGAATTTTCAATAGATGTGATAGATGGTACTAAACAAATAGACGTATTAGCTAGTTTCCCGCATCCAGATTTATCTGCTTTGAAATCTTGGTTAGCTGCTAATAAAAGCTTTAAAGTGAATTTGAACATTTCGGAAACAAATCTTTCCTTCTCAGATAAAGCTGATTTAATTGTACTTTATCAATTGCCAAATCAATTTAACAATGGAAGATTACTATTTGAAAAAGCTAAGGCTGCAGGAAAGTCGGTTTTGTTTGTTTTAGGGACAAAGAGTGATTTTTCAGCATATAATCAGCTTCAGGAATGCTATAAAGTAAATGTCATGGGAAATGTTTTGCAGGATTATGGCAATCGACCAAATTTAAGCTTTTCTAAATTCTATTTAAATGAAGCCTTTAGTGGAGATTTTCAAACTTATCCCCCTCTATCTAATTATTTATTGACTATAGAATCTAAAGCGAATGCTAGTCATATGCTTTTATCTAAATTAGGTAGAGTCGATTCTGATCAACCTTTAATATCATTTTCTTATCAAGATAATATTCAAGTAGGTCTAATCGCAGCAGAGAATATTTGGAAATGGAGAGTTAGTAATTATCAAACTAAAAAGAATTTTGGAGAAACTCAAGACCTCATCGATAAGATAGTGAATTATCTAGCCATTAAGAAAGACAAAAAACAATTGACAGTAAATTTGTCAAATGAAAATTTGGTGGAAGGAGATAACTTTTCTATTAATGCGAATACTTATAACGAGCTTTATCAGCCTAGTAAAGCAGAAAAGGTGCAGTGCATTATTACCGGAGGTGACCTAGGAAAAAAATCGTATGAAATGCTTCCGAGTGCAAATTCATATTCACTCAGCCCAAAGGATCTGAAAGCTGGGCGATACATGTATGAAATTTTAGCAGTTATCGGCGGAAAGTTGTCGAAACATGAGGGGAGTTTTTCAATCATGAAGAATGATTTAGAAGATGCTTATACTGCCTCCAATTATGAAGATATGTATGCTTTAACCATGAAAACCGGGGGAGAATTTTATTTGTGGAAGAATAGAATGAATATTATGAATAGTATAGAAGAGGCGGCGAATAGCAAAGTGAAACTCGTAAAGGAAACAAAGCAATTAAAAGCCAATGATATGTTGTTTCTGTTAATATTTATATTATTAGCATTGTCTGCAGAATGGCTCCTTAGGAAATATTTTGGTTTAAACTAAGTTATATAAGGTAATTACCAAAAGAAAATAATTGAGGTTTATAGCTGACAATTTGTTCTTTTAATATGAAGATTCTGGTTATTGTAGGTCTAACAGCGCTCTATGTTTGTAATATAGCATATGGTCAAGGGATTCAGGCATTAGATACATTGACAACGATTGAATTTAAAGGTACTCTCGATGAAAAACTGATAAATCAAAGAAAAAATTTGATTCGCAAAGGATATTTATTTGCTTCTTTAGATTCAATAGATAAGCAAAATGATAGCCTATCAAATTGGAAATTAGTTCCCAATCGTCAGTTTGACAGTCTCATTTTGGAAATAGCCATCGAAGGAACCCAGGTTGAATGGCACAAAATCAAGGGGCATTCTTTTGTGTCGCTTCAGTATAAGCTAGATTATCTGTTAAATGCTCAAATCCAAAAAGGATATTTAAGAGCAAGCTATAAGTTTGACACTATTAAAATTTTAAATAGAAAGGTAATAATAAGTTATGATTTTAATTTAAACAAAAAGTACGCTATTGATTCGGTTCGAATTCATCGAAGTTCAAACTCCTTCAATATACAATTTGTCCAGAATTATATCAACCGGTATTTTAAAGATCGAAATAGTTTTGATTGGAAAGCAGTTGTTAATCAATTACGGTATTTCGATTTTTTGGAGTTAGAAAAAAATCCTGATTTTACTATTCTAGATTCTACTGCTATTTTAAATTTATACCTACAAGAGAGAAAACTGAATCAGGTCAACGCCATCTTAGGAATACTATCTAATGCTTATAACACAGAACAAGTTGAATTTACAGGTGATGTCAAACTATCATTTGTAAACCTGTTTAAAAGAGGAATAGCATTTCAATTGAACTGGCAGAAGAACCTAGATAATAGCCAGTTTCTATATTCTAAAATTAATGTTCCCTTTGTATTAAATACGAAATTAGGAGTTGGAGGTCTTTTTAATATTGAAAAATTCGATACATCCTTTCTTCGTGTTCAGTACCAATTAGGCCTAAACTACCATATACAATCAAATCAGATGGTTACTTTTTATTTTAGAAGGAATATTAGTACAATAACTGGGTTTAGCCAAAATGAGGTATTGAATGGAAAATTACCCGCTCATTTAGATTTTAGTACAAGTGAAATAGGACTAGGCTATAGTTTATATAAGCTCAATAGACCATTATTTACAAGAAAAGGGTGGTCTCTCGAAACTAGTTTTATGGCAGGAAATAAATCAACTTTTATAAACTCTAAAATAGGGGAGTTGAGAAATACTAATGGTGAATCTCTAGCAAAGCTGTATCAAGGAATTCCTCTTTCTCAACTTACATTCTCTCTTATGGTTGATTTAAATAAGTATACATCAATAGGTGGAGATTTTGTGCTAAAGACTAGACTTGATTCTAAATTTTGGTTATCTGAAACTATTAGCACTGGTGAAATGCACTATATTGGTGGAAACAAATTGCCGCGCGGATTCGATGATAATAGTTTTATCGTTCCATGGTATGTTAGTTTTAGCAATGAACTACAATATTATCTTTCAGAATATTTTTATTCTAATATTTTTGTCGACGTGGCTACCTTGAAAAATCGTTTAAATAATGAAGTAGTTTCACCTATAGGTCTAGGTGTAGGATTATCATTTAAGGCATCTGATAACATTTTCCGAATTAATATTGGAACAGGATATTTGGGGGAATCAAAGTTTTCATTAGGAAGCATGAAGGTACATTTAAGTTATGCAAGTGTTTTCTAGACTTCTCATACTATTTTTACTTATACACAATACAGATAATCTATTTGCGATCCAAGATGTATTGCTTCAAAGGATTTATAAGTATAATAATCTAGAAGGAAAAAGGGTAGTGGTAGATTCAAGTCGGGTCTTATATAATTTAACATTTCATGACCAAGATGTAGTTTGTAATAGAAGTGTTCAAATAATCCAGAGTCGAGGTACTCCAATATATAATTTTTCTTTTTTTTATTTACTCATTGCACTTTTCTTTTTTTCAATGATTCGATACCTAGCAGGAATTAGTTATAGAGAGCTTTTATCGAGTTTTTTTTCTTTAAAGTATCGCGAAGCATATCCCAGTAGTTTTTTTAAAAACTTACTTTTATTTTCTACATTTATTCTATTATTTAGTTTTTTCCTTTTTCAATTAATCGTAAAAAATTCAGTCAATAGTTATTCCAATTTTTCGTATTTCAAAATTCTATTTTCTTGTATAATTTTACTATTGTATAAGTATGTTTTGTTTCATTTTATATCCTATGTTTTTAATTTTATGAATAAAATTTCTGAAGTGCGTTATATAATTTTTGATTTTATGTATATTTTTGTGTTCATAAGTTTACCACTTATTTTTATCGCATCATTAATGAACCCACATGTTTCAAATTCTATACTGATAAGCATTCTAGCGATTTTTATTTTACTTTATTTATTTATTTATTTTAAAATTTTCAGTTTAAACCTCCACTTATTAACACGCAATGTTTTTAAAGGAGCGATTTATTTTTATATAGTTGAAATTATTCCAATACTTTTGCTTCTAAAGTATTTAAAACTTTTATAGTTTGATTTATTTTTAACTTTAAAAAAATTAACAATGGCTAAAACAGTTAAAAAAACAACAGCAAAAGCAACAGTAAAAAAAGCAGCTCCTAAAAAAGCAGCAGCAAAAAAGACAGTTGCAAAAAAAGCAGCAGCTCCTAAAAAAGCAGTAGCTAAAAAGACAGTTGCAAAAAAAGCAGCAGCTCCTAAAAAAGCAGTAGCTAAAAAGACAGTTGCAAAAAAAGCAGCAGCTCCTAAAAAAGCAGCAGCAAAAAAGACAGTTGCAAAAAAAGTAGCAGCTCCTAAAAAAGCAGCAGCAAAAAAGACAGTTGCAAAAAAAGCAGCAGCTCCTAAAAAAGCAGCAGCAAAAAAAGCAGCTCCTAAAAAAAAAGTAAGCAAGTAAAAGAAGATTCTAAAGTAGCATCTTCTAATAAAGTTGTATTAGAAGATGCTACTCCGGAATCGAAAATGCCAAAGAGCATAAAACGTATTCTTGTATCCCAACAAGAACCTCAAGGAGAGAGATCTCCTTACCATGAAGTTAGTAAAAAGCATAATTTTAAAGTCGACTTCATTCCTTTCTTAAACGTTGAAAGTATAACATTAAGAGAGTTTCGAAAATTCAAGATAAATATTCCTGATTATACATCTGTAATTTTTAATAGTAAAAATGCCATTGACTATTTTTTTAAATTATGTGACGAGATAAGACATAAAATGCCGCAAGAGGCAAAGTATTTTTGTTCTTCAGAACAAATTGCTTTTTATCTTCAAAAATATATTCAATATAGAAAGCGAAAAGTTGTCTATGCAAATGGAACACTAGTTGACTTTCAAAATATCCTTTTAAAACATAAAACTTCCGAAAAATTAATAATGCCTTGTTCTTCTATCGGAGTTGGTCAGTTATCTTTATTTTTAAAGAATAATAAATTTGATTTTACAGAAGCAGTTATGTATAAAATGGTACCAAATCTTGAAGTCAAAAAACGCAACTTTGATTATGATTTGGTAGCTTTCTTTAATATTGAAGGAGTAAAGGCTTTTTTCACCCTCTTCCCAGATTTTAAAAAAGGAAAAACTATTATTGGAGCTTTCGGAGATGCTACTCAGAAAGAGTTAGAAAAAAGGGGTTATAAAGTTTTAGTTAAAGCACCACAAGGAGAAATAAAATCAATGGTAATGGCTATTGAGCAATTATTTAAAGACAATCCGAGTTTATCAAGATAGCTTTTAAGATGTTGATAATCATTAAATAATGAATTTATTGCAAAATATTGAAAAAAAATTAAAATAAAAATCCTTATATTTGCGTTATGAACAAAAGTTTGTGGAAACCGCAGACTTATAAATTTTAAAGAAAATCAAATCTAAATGAAAAGATTAAGTTTTTTAAAGCTTGCGTTATGCGCAATTAGTTTCGGCAGTTTATTTGTATCCTGCGGAGGAGGCAGTTCTAATGGGCAGCTGACAGGTGTTATGCACAGACCGAGTTGGCGTACCGAAATACCGTATGGTATGACTACAGTACCTACTGGCACATTAGTATTGGGATCGAGCGACCAAGATGTCACTTTTGAACTCACTGCTCGTCCTCGTCAAGTCACTATTGGAGGTTTTTATATGGACGAAACTGAAATCACCAATAATGAATATCGTCAGTTTGTGCAATATGTTATCGATTCAACTGCTAGAACCATTCTTCAGATGTTTGTTCAGAACAACAATGCTGAAGAAGTCACTGCTGGAAATCCACCTATTGATTGGAAAAAGAAGATAAACTATAAAGATCCTGAAGTAAATAATCAATTGAGTGCAATGTTACTTCCGCAGGATCAGTGGATAAATGGTAAAAAAGAATACGATATATCAAAGCTAGTATACAAGTATGATTATTTATCATATAAATCTGCTGCTGGTTCAAAGAATAGTAGAAATAAGGATAGAAGACAACATGTAAAGCAAAAGTCGATTGCTGTATATCCGGATACTCTTGTATGGACAAGAGATTTTACATACTCTTACAACGAACCATTCACTAGGAACTATTATTCACATCCAGCTTTTGATAATTATCCTTTAGTTGGAGTTACTTGGGATCAGGCTAATGCGTTTAGCTATTGGAGAACGCATATGTGGAATCAGTATAGAGTTTCAAGAGGTAGACCAGAGGTAGAAGTATTTAGATTACCAACTGAGTTCGAATGGGAGTATGCCGCCAGAGGTGGTAAGAAAAATACTCCTTACCCATGGGGTGGACCGTATACTAGAAATCATAAAGGTTGCTTATTAGCAAACTTTAAACCTACACGTGGCAATTATCAAGAGGATGGAGGCTTTAAAACGGTTAGAGTTGATTCTTATTTCCCAAATGATTATGGACTCTATAATATGGCCGGAAATGTTTCAGAATGGACAATATCTGCATACTATGAGAATACCTATTCTTTTGTGCATGATCATAATCCTGATATCAAGTATGACCATACTAAATTAGATAATGAGAGTATGAAGCGAAAAGTGATAAGAGGTGGTTCTTGGAAGGACGTCGCTTTCTTTATTCAAAATGGTACAAGAATATATGAATATGCTGACTCTGCAAAGTCATATGTAGGATTTAGATGTATTACATCAATGTTGAAATAATATTAATAATAACTAATTATAAATAAACTAATAAATTAAATAATAAAGTAAAATGGCAAAAAAAGTTGGCGGATTTAAGAAAATTATAGCAATGGCTTATGGAATTGGTGCTGCTATTGTGATTTTAGGTGCCTTGTTTAAAATCATGCACTGGCCTGGTGCTAATGAAATGCTTATTGCAGGAATGGGTACAGAGGTACTTATATTTTTAATCTCCGCTTTTGAGCCTACCTTTGAAGACTATCAGTGGGAAAGAGTATATCCTCATCTTATGGATGAGAATTCTATTGAAGTTTTTAAAGGCGAGGGTGGCTATGGAGAAGGTGGTGGTGCCTATGGTGGTGGTGCCTCTGCTGGAGGGTCACTAATGGCTTTAGATAATGCTTTATCTAAAGGGAACTTTGATAATGATATGCTATCTAGATTGGGAGAAAATTTAGAAAAATTGAGTAATAATATCAGTTCTATGAATAGCGTAGCAGATGTAGCCAACGCAACAGAAGGCTATAGTGAAGCGGCTCGTAATGCTTCTTCTTCTCTAGCTTCTCTGCAGACAGTCTTTGAGAAAAGTGCGGAAAATGCTAAAAGTTTAGCTATTTCTACTGCAGGTACACAAGAATATCAAGAACAAATTCAACTAGTTACCAAAAATTTAACCCAGCTAAATTCTATATATCAGATAGAATTGCAGGATGCAAATAATCATATTAGAAATCTAAATAGATTTGTAGGTAACCTTTCAGAGGCTATGGAGAGTTTAGAATCTACAAAGAATGATGCCTTGAATCTAAAAGACAATATGAATGCCCTTTCTAAAAGCCTAAGTTCATTGAATAACATATATGGCGGAATGCTTACAGCTATGCGTACAGCATAAATTTATTCAGTGGGATAATTTTTTGAAATAATATTTATTAACTAGGTAAAAAGAAAAATAATAAGAAATGGCAGGAGGTAAGCTATCACCACGTCAGAAGATGATCAACATGATGTATCTTGTATTGACTGCTCTTTTGGCGATGAATGTGTCGGCAGAAATTTTAAATGCTTTTAAAACTGTAAATAGGAGTCTAGGTAAGTCTATTGAAGTTCTTAATGGTAAAAATAAAGAAACTTACGCAATTCTTGATGCTGCAATGAAGGATAATAATCAAGCGGCGAAAGCAGCGATTTGGAAACCTATAGCAGATCAGATTAAAACTAAATCCGATAATTTATATAGTTATATCGAAGGGTTAAAAGAAGATTTAAAAAAAGCTGCAGATAAAAAAATTGTTGATGGAGAGGAACAATTTAAAGAAGGAGATCAAGATGTAGCTACAGGTTTGTTTATCGAACCGCAAACAGGTGGAGAAAAGAGAGGTAAGGAATTGTATGATAAAATGGAAAGTTATAAAAAAGAAGTTATTGCTATACTTAGGACGGCCAATGTCGATGCAAATGTGAAAGATAGGGTAATGAATGAAATATCTGCTATTGAGAAAAATTTACCTGTAAACTTATTTATCCCTGAAAGAGATAAATATGGACAGAAATATGAGCAAAATTTTAAGGGTTGGACAAAGAGCAATTTCTATCAGACACCTGCAATAGCTGCGATCACTATTCTGACAAAGTTACAAAATGATATAAAGAATACAGAGGGAGAAATTTCAAATTATTGCGCAAATCAGCTTGGTAAAGTTGTTGTCGAATATGATCAATTTGCAGCTGTAGCATCAGCAAATACAACTTATTGTATGCCTGGGGAAGAGATAGAGATTACCGCTGGGGTAGGGGCATTTAATGATAAATTAAAGCCTACTATTACAATAGGTGGAGCTACTATACCTCTTAATACGGAAGGTGTTGCGATTAAAAAGATGACAGCTGGAGGTTCAAACACATATAATGTTCCCGTAAACATCAGCTTTACAACACCTCAGGGTGAGAAGAAAAGTGTAAATAAGACAATTACATATACTGTAGGCCAGCCTTCTGGTGCAGCGCTAATGCTGGATAAAATGAATGTATTCTATATAGGTCTTGACAATCCGATTACAGTTTCTTCAGGAACAGGTGATGAGAAAACCAAATTAGCTGCTAGTGGTGGGGGCGTTACGCTCACAAGGTCTGCTCCTGGTAAGTATATCGTGAGAGCCACTACAGTTGGAGAATCTACTATTACTGTTTCGGATGGTAAACAAAATACACCATTTAAATTTAGAGTTAAAAGAGTTCCTGACCCTGTAACAACCATAGGGGGAACAATAAAGGGTGGAAAAATACCTAAAGGTACATTACAAGTTCAACAAGGTGTAAAGGCTATACTTGAAAATTTTGATTTTGATGCGAAATTTACAGTAAATAGTTTTGATTTCACCTATGTGCCAAAAAATGGTGATCTTAGGGAAGGAAAGTGCCAAGGAGATAGATTTAGTCAAGATTGGACAAGTGCTGTAAATGCTTGTAAACCTAATGATGTGTTTTTAATAGAAAATGTAAAAGTAACAGGACCAGATGGATCGCAGAGAAAGATTACTGGTTTGTCTGTTCAAATTAGAATGTAATCGTTAACAATTAAACTCTTATAAATATGAAAAAGTTATTGTTTGTATGTTTCTCATTGTTTTTAAGTTTGTCTTATGCACAGACCGAAGGAGGAGCAGAGACTGCTCCACTCGATGAGTTGGAAGAAAAGCTTGATGGGGCCTATGAAAAGGTTACCTTAAAAGAACGTGAAATAATTGCCTATGACCATTTAAGAGAAGCTGATATTAAATGGAAAAAGAGAGTTTGGAGGGTTTTAGATTTCCAAGAAAAGTTAAACCTGCCATTCGCTCATCCTAAAATGGGTCTGGTAAATATCATACATGAAGCAGCTAAAAAAGGCGAAATTGAAGTATATGCAGCCTCAGATGCTGGCGAAGTATTTAAGGAGCCTATGAATGTGCAAGATGTTGCTCAAATAGGTGCTTCAGTTGATACGGTTTCAAGGATTAATTTTGAAACAGGTGTAGAGGAAAGAGTAGTAACAGCTAATACCTTTAATCCAGAAACTGTTAAGAAGCTTAGAATTAAAGAAGATTGGCTATTTGATATTGAGACTTCTACCATGTTAGTTAGAATATTAGGAATGAGTTTCATGCGTGAAAAATATAATGAAAATGGAGATTATGTAGGTGATATTCCTATGTATTGGGTTTATTATCCAGATGTCAGGAAAATTCTTGCGACCAATCAAGTATATAACATTAAAAATGATGCCAATACCACAAGTTGGGAGGATATTTTCGAAATGAGATACTTCAATAGCTACATTATGAAGGAATCCAATGTTTTTGATAGAAGAATAGATGCCTATGCCACGAATCTAGATTTATTGTACGAATCGGATAGAATTCACAATGAAATCAGAGATAAGGAGAGTGATTTTTGGGAGTATTAAAATTTATCTTTAATTATTCAAATGCACTGCTTTGGCGGTGCATTTTTTTTTTATGGCTTGATGCATTTTATATATATTTGCACTCCATTTTTATAGTGACCCATGGTGTAACGGTAGCACTACAGATTTTGGTTCTGTCTGTTAAGGTTCGAATCCTTATGGGTCAACATTTTTAAAGACTGCTTTGATAGCAGTCTTTTTTTTATGCTTATCTTTGAAAGGTGAATTTAATTTTTGATTTTGATAGTACTTTGATTCGAGCCGAAGGTTTAGACATTTTAGCAGAAATTTGTTGTGGAGAGGATCCTAGTAGAATCGTCAAAATTCGGAGTATAACTAATAAAGGAATGATGGGTCATATCACTATGCAGGCTTCGTTGCAGTCACGTTTGGCTATTCTTCATGCCCAAAAGAAAGATATCGCTTTACTTATCGAACAGCTATTTTCGCTTATTTCACCTAGTATTGAAGCGATAAAAGACCATCTTAAGACCTCACGGCAGAATATGTATGTCTTGTCTGGTGGATTCATAGAGTATGTTGCTCCTATATGTGAATACATCGGCTTTGCAAAAGAGAACATTATAGCGAATCGTTTTGTATATTATGGAGAAGAAATTGCAGGGTTCGATGAGAAAATACTTGTGTCTCAGACTCTAGGAAAGCCGAGAGTAATTAAAAGCCTAAATCTTGAAAAACCTGTTTATATTGTTGGTGATGGCTATACAGATTTGGAAGTAAAATTAGAAGGTGCTGCCAATTATTTTCTAGCTTTTACGGAAACAATTTATAGAGAAAACGTAGTAAAACAAGCAGATGCCGAATGTAAAAATTTCAATGAAGTAGTAGATTTTATTCAAAGACATCATGAAACCTAATACACGATATTTCACGGTCGGTCCAGCAGCTATTTATCCTAGTGTAGGTCAATGGACTCAAGATTTTTTTGATTTAGGACTAGGCTCTATCTATCATAGAAGTTCCGATTTTCAGAATATCTATAAGAATTTAGACCATGAACTTCGTCATTTGATGAATATTCCATCAACTCATGCCATTTTCATAGCTAGTTCGGGTTCTGAAATCATGGAACGAATACTACAAAATTGTGTTCAAAATTCTAGTTTCCATTTTGTCAATGGCTCCTTCTCTAAGAAGTTCTTTGATTATGCTTTGCGCTTAGGTATCCATGCTTATAAGGTGGAAGTTCCCTTCGGAGAAGGATTTTCATCGCTTCCAATTATATCTGCAGAGACAGAATTAATCTGTATGACCCACAATGAGACGAGCACAGGCATCAAGACGTCCGAAGAATTTATTCATCAAGTAAAGATACGTTATCCTAATATGATACTAGCTGTGGATACCGTAAGCTCTGCACCATTGGTACAGCTTGACTTTTCATTGGTAGATATTTGTTTTTTCTCTAGTCAAAAAGCTTTTGGTTTACCTGCGGGTTTAGGCATATTTATTATTAATAAATACCTAGCGAAGCAGCTAGCCGAACGAAAATTAAATTTAGGTAAAGGAGCTCATAATACCTTGGCTGACTATTTGACTAATTATGAGAATTTTCAAACACCTTCTACGCCGAATATTTTAGGAGTTTACTTGATATCCAAAGTGGCGGAGTCTTTGAATAAAATTGGAAGAGAACAACTCGTCTTAGAGTTGATGAATAAAAAGGAGAGATTGCATAAGATTTTTACTAACAATCAATATCTTAAACTTATCAATTCAGATAAATTTGGCTCTGATACTGTTATAGTAACAGAATTCATAAAGAAAAAGTCCCAGGTGTTACAGCATTTAGAGCGTCATTATATTAAGCCAAGTTCGGGATATAGTCCTTATAAAGAAACCCAACTTCGCTTCTCCAATTTCCCTGCAAATAGTATGGAAGATATCGCCTATTTAGAAAGCGTGCTAGGCGTATAAGCCTTAATAACCCGCGATTTAACAATATTTAATAAATAATGTATGCATAATATATGCATGCATAAGAAAATTGTCTTATCTTTGTATTAATGAATAATAAGGTAACTATTGACTATCTTTTACGTACTACATGGAATGCAGTAGCCAAGATGTACAACGAACAAGCGTCAAACTTTGATGCCACGATGGTTACCGCGTTTACACTGTTATCTATTGATCCTAAAGAAGGCTCGCTCAGTATGAGTTTAGGTCCAAAGATGGGTATAGAGCCGACGAGTCTTTCACGAACCTTAATAAAACTAGAAAATGAAGGACTAATTAGAAGAGAGGGCAGTAAAAAAGATAGACGTAGTGTGATAATTAAGCTCACAGAAAAAGGTTTGAAAATGCGTGACCTCTCTAAAAAACATGTCTTAGATTTTCAGCAACGAGTCAATGATGCCCTCACCAATGAAGAAATGAATGTACTCGTGTCCGCATTAAACAAAATACAAGCGTTGGCGCAGGAGAAATTGGAAGACGATGTTGATGAGATAATTTGAAAATGATAGTTTTATGTGTTATCTTGGGTTATGAGTCCATGTGATAATTTAATAATGTGATGATGAGATAATTTGAAAAAAATCACTTTTAACTGACTACTGCGACTAAACACAATAAAAATTATCAACTAAATAAACTAATAACTATAAACTAAAAACGGTATGTCTCGTTCGATTAAAAAAGTTGCTGTATTAGGTTCAGGTGTTATGGGCTCAAGAATAGCCTGTCATTTTGCAAATGTAGGTCTGCAAGTATTATTGCTGGATATAGTTCCAGCTGACTTGAAAGAAGAAGATAAAAAAAATCCTGCCAAGCGCAATGCTCTGGTAAATGGAGCACTTCAAGCAGCTTTGAAATCTAATCCATCTCCTATTTATAAATTTTCATTTGCTTCGAGAATTAAAACTGGAAATTTTGAAGACAACCTCGCCGAAATTAAAGATTGCGATTGGGTCATAGAAGCTGTAGTAGAGCGGTTGGATATCAAACAACAATTATTTGAAAAAGTAGAGCAACATAGAAAGTTAGGAACCCTTATTACATCAAATACTTCGGGTATTCCTATCAATATGCTGATTCAAGGTCGCAGCGATGACTTTAAAAAATATTTTTGTGGAACACATTTTTTCAATCCACCTCGATATCTAAGATTATTTGAAATCATTCCATCCGCACATACAGACAAAGAAGTTATTCAATTTTTTGAATATTATGCGGATAAATTTTTAGGTAAAACTCCTGTTCTGTGTAAAGATACGCCAGCATTTATAGCGAATAGAGTCGGAGTATTTTCTATGGCGGCAATTTTCAAATTGCAACAAGAAATGGGGCTTTCCGTATCAGAAATAGACTCTCTGACAGGTCCATTAATAGGAAAACCTAAGTCTGCAACATTTAGAACCGCAGATGTAGTAGGTCTGGATACACTTATCAAAGTAGCAAAAGGTGTTTATGAATATTGTCCCAATGATTCAGCCAGAGACACCTTCCAAGTGCCCAACTATGTGCTAAAAATGGAAGAAAACAAATGGCTAGGAGATAAGACAGGACAAGGTTTTTATAAGAAGACAACAATTGATGGCAAGAAAGTCATTTTAGAGTTAGACCTCAATACTTTGGAATATAAAGCAAGTGAGAAGACTAAATTTGCTTCAGTAGGCGAAGCCAAATTAGTAGACTCCTTGCGTGCTCGATTGAAAATACTCGCCAAAGGAAAAGATAAAGCTGCTGAATTTCTCAATAAACTGAACTATGCTATCTTTGAATATGTATCGCATCGGATTCCGGAGATTTCAGATGAACTCTATCGAATAGACGATGCCATGAAGACAGGCTTCGGATGGGATATCGGACCTTTCGAGCATTGGGATATATTGGGTATGGAAAGTGTGTTGGCACTGATGAAAGAAATGGGTCATCAACCTGCCTCGTGGGTAGAAGAAATGGTAGCAAATGGTCATACCTCATTTTATAAAATAGAAAATGGTGTACAGTATTATTATGACATAGCTAATAAGTCTTATCAAATAGTTCCAGGTCGAGAAAGTTTCATAATCTTAGATCATAAGCGAGGTCAAACTCCTATTTTTAAAAATACAGGATGCACCGTGCATGATATAGGTGATGGAGTAATGTGTGTAGAGTTTCAGACCAAGATGAATACGATAGGTGGAGAGGTTTTAGAAGGAATTAATAAAGCTATTGATATCGCCGAGACTCAGGGATGGAAAGGAGTAGTATTGGGAAATAATGCCCCTAATTTCTCCGCAGGAGCTAATCTAGCAATGGTATTGATGCAGGCTGTAGAGCAAGAGTGGGATGAGTTAAATTTTGCCATTCGTTATTTTCAGAATACCGTTATGCGTCTGCGCTATAGTTCTATCCCTGTGGTCGCTGCACCACATGGCTTGACACTCGGTGGTGGTTGTGAAATGTCTATGCATACCGATGCCTGTGCCGCAGCGGCAGAGACCTATATTGGTCTAGTCGAAGTAGGCGTTGGCGTCATCCCGGGTGGAGGTGGTACGAAAGAATTTGCATTAAGATTGTCGGATAGTTTTGGTGCTGAAGACACTTGGATTCCAAAATTAAGTGAGCGCTTCACCGCAATAGCTACCGCCAAAACAGCTACCTCAGCCTATGAAGCATTTGATATAGGAATCTTTGATGCGAGGAAAGACTTTGTCGTCATCAATCCGGATAGAGCCATAGCTGCTGCGAAAGAAAAAGCCTTGGAGCTATATGACGCGGGCTATACAAAACCCATGATGCGAGAAGATATTTTGGTCTTGGGACGAACAGGATTGGCAGCTCTCTATGCGGGTATAGCCTCATTTCAAGTAGGAAGATATGCCAGCGAACACGATGCACTCATTTCTAAAAAACTAGCCTATGTATTGTGCGGTGGAGATTTATCCGAGCCAACACGAGTGAGTGAACAATATCTTTTGGATTTGGAAAGAGAAGCATTTTTATCCCTCTGTGGTGAGAAAAAAACCTTGGAAAGAATGCAGAGTATATTGACATCAGGAAAACCATTACGTAATTAATGTTGAATGTTTAATTCTTAATTTTTAATACAAGCAAAGAATAAATATTCAAAATTTAAAATTCATAATTCAAAATTGACAGAAATGGAATCATATATCGTATCAGGTTATAGAACCGCTGTAGCAAAGGCCAAAAGAGGTGGGTTTCGATTTACTACCCCCGTAGATTTGGCAGCGAATGTCATTAATCATATCTTGGCGCAAATGCCACAATTGGATCCTAATCGAATAGATGATCTTATAGTAGGCAATGCCGTACCGGAAGCGGAACAAGGATTGCAAATGGCACGCTGGATTTCGCTGCGGTCCAATCTCCCTGAATCTGTCGGAGGAGTTACGGTCAATCGCTATTGCGGTTCAGGAGTAGAAACAATAGCCATGGCTAGTGCTAAAATCAAAGCGGGTATGGCGGATTGTATCCTCGCTGGAGGTGCAGAGTCCATGAGCTTAGTTCCTACGACAGGTTATAAAATAGCTCCAAACTATGACATTGCCATTTCGCATCCTGATTATTATATCGGCATGGGGTTGACAGCTGAAGAGGTTGCAGAGAAGTATGGTATATCGCGAGAAGATAGCGATGCCTTTGCCTATCAGTCTCACCAGAAAGCAATCCAAGCGATTCAAGAAGGAAAATTTAAGGACGAAATCGTACCGATAGAAGTAGAAGAAGTATTCTATAAAGATGGAAAAAAACAAAGCAAAAAATTCATAGTAGATACCGATGAAGGTCCTCGTGGAGATACCACGGTAGAAGCTTTGGCTAAGTTGAAGCCTGTATTTAAAATGGGTGGACAAGTGACAGCAGGTAATTCTTCGCAGACGAGCGATGGTGCAGCTTTCGTATTAGTCATGAGCGAGCGAATGGTCAAGGAATTGAATTTAAAACCTATAGCAAGATTGGTAACCGCTACCACTGTAGGAGTCGATCCACGTATCATGGGAATAGGTCCAGTGGCAGCTATACCGAAAGCATTGCAGTTGGCAGGGTTAAAATTATCGGATATCGACCTAATTGAATTGAATGAAGCCTTTGCTGCGCAATCACTGGGTGTAATGAAAGGGCTTTCAGATTTGAATCCTGAAATCATCAATGTGAATGGGGGTGCATTAGCACTAGGGCATCCACTGGGATGCACCGGTACGAAACTGACCGTTCAATTGATCAATGAAATGCGACGAAGAAAAAACAAATACGGAATGGTCACGGCATGTATCGGAGGAGGACAAGGAATCGCAGGAATTTATGAGTTTTTGAACTAGGTATTGAGGTAAGGATTATCAAGAATTTATACAATTAATTATTAACGAAATAAACGCAATCAATATGGACACCATCGAAACCAAAAAAACAATACTCAAAGGCGGAGAATTTCTCGTGAAAGAAACAGACCCCCAAGATGTATTTATCCTCGAAGATAGAACTGAGGAGCAGCAGGCATTTATCGATGCCGCCAACGAATTTATCGACAAGCGTATCGCACCAAATTTCGACGCTATTGAGCATAAGGAATTCGACAAAGTGGTTACTCTGCTAGAAGAAGCGGGAGAACTGGGCTTGCTCGGTATGGGTATTCCAGAAGAGTATGGTGGCATGGGGGCTGACTTTAGCACAGACTGTATGGTATCAGAAGGCTTTGGTCGAGCACAATCCTTCAATGTAGCTATTACAGCACATATGGGTATTGGTACATTGCCAATTTATTATTATGGTACAGAGGCACAAAAGAAAGAATGGTTACCCAAACTTGTGAGCGGACAAGCCAAAGCTTCATATTGCTTGACAGAGCCAGGCTCAGGAAGTGATGCCTTGGGTGCTAAGTCAAAAGCTGAATTGAGCGAAGATGGCAAGGAGTGGATTATCAATGGTCAGAAAATATGGATTACAAATGCAGGTTTTGCGGATGTATTTACCGTATTTGCACAAGTACAAGAAGATGCTCGACTCGAAAACAAAAAGGGTTTTACAGGATTTATTATTCCCAAGGGAGTTGCTGGTTTGAGCTTAGGTGCAGAAGAACATAAAATGGGTATCAATGGTTCATCGACTCGTCAAGTTTATTTTGAAAATGTACGCATACCGGTAGAGAATGTGCTAGGTGAAATTGGACATGGACATAAAATTGCCTTCAATGTATTGAACATAGGTAGAATCAAGCTAGGGCTTTTGGCTATAGGTGGTTGTAAGCAGGGTATTGTGTCGGCTTCGACCTATGCGCTGGAAAGAACACAGTTTGGTTTGCCGATAGCTAAATTTGGTGCTATTAAGCACAAATTAGCAGAAATGGCGATTCGCACTTATGGTTTAGAATCTGCTTCATACAGAACGACCGGACTTGTCACCGAAAAAACCAATCAACTGATCGAAACGGGCATGGATCTGGCACAGGCAAAGATAGAAGCAGCCGATGAATATAGTATCGAGGCAGCTATATTGAAAGTCTACGGCAGCGAGACGGGCGATTTTGTCTGCGATGAAGCGGTGCAAATCTTTGGCGGTATGGGATTCAGTGAGGAGACCATTGTGAGCCGTGCCTACCGAGATAGCCGTATCAATCGTATCTTCGAGGGAACGAATGAAATCAATCGACTCCTCACCGTGGGAACGATTATCAAACGAGCCGTAAGAGGCAAAATCAATGTCATGGCACCTGCCATGGCAATACAGCAAGAATTGATGTCGATACCGAGTTTTGAGGCAGAAGAAGAAACCACTTTGTCCAAAGAATTTAATGCGATCAAACAAGCCAAAAAAGCCATTCTGATGATAGCCGGAAGTGCCGGACAGAAGTATGGTGAGAAGATACAGAAAGAACAAGAAATCATGATGTATCTCGCCGATATGCTGATTGAAGTATTCGTGGCCGAGAGTGCACTCTTACGCACAGCTAAATTGATGTCTGTCAGAGGAGAAGAAGCCTGTGCTCTTCAAATCGATGCGACCAAAGTCCTCATCAACGATATGGTCGATAAAATCAATATCTACGGCAAAAATGCGATAGCTTCCCACGCCGAAGGCGATATGGCGCGCATGATGATGATGGGTCTTAAGCGATTCACTAAATACGAACCATACAACACCATAGCCGCCCGCCGACGCATAGCCGATAAGGTGCTAGAAGGGAAGGGGTATTGTTTTTAGGAAGGGATAAAAACTAAAAATAAGCATTAGCTACGATAAGCAAAATTGGTTTTTAAAGTTTCTAGGGTAGTTTTTATGTATGGAGAAATATTATTACCAAGTGCCTTAATTTTAATTACAGGAAAATCTCCGGAATAATTTCTAAGTATAAAACAAAAAATATAGTTTTTAGGAAAGTTTTCCTTAATATAATCTATGACAATTCTTTCATCAAAAAAAGATTCAAGAGGAAAAAGTGGAAGCTGTATATTGGTATTGATTTCATTGTCAATGAAGAAAATTTTATTTTCATATTCTGAATTTATATGTTGTAAATTTTTGTAATCTAAGGACTTAAGCAATTTTGCATTCATAATAGCCTTTGTAAAATTTATTGATAAATGCATCTGAATTTCACCATTAATAGTTTGAAACTTCAAATATTGCTTACCATCAAATGAGTTAAAAAAATCATTGCCTAAACTTGAAGAATTTGCAATTAAAATCTGTACGGAGTCCTTTTTATATTCTATTGGCAAATAAATAGATTTAGAAGTATTAATGTTTAGTATAATTTCATTAAGTGTAATGTCAATTTCATTAATTGTATCGAAGTAGTTTTCGTTTACCTTATCAATTATCAATATCCCAACAAGATTTATGTTTGTTGAATTTTTTTTTAAATTATTGGGAATGGTCTCTTGAATTAAAGTTGACAAAACTTTTAATTCGTTAAAATTTTTACTGTGTAGTTTTCTACATTCGCCTAAAAATTCAATGTCATTAATTGTAAAGACTGCGTCTAACGGTTTGGATTTATCTTTGGGATTTTTCTTTAAAGAAATTCCATTATAATCTAATATGTTAGCTACATATAATTCAAACAAAATATCTCCTAGCTGTCTTGAGTCATTATGCAGGCTCTTTAACTTTTTAGACATCCCATTACTAAATAGAGATTTATTCTCTAAGATGTGTGCAATTTCAATTAGAGCAAAAATAGTTCCAGAAATTTCGAAATTGGCTAATAAATAATATAACCAAGAGTCATTCTTAGCTTTTTTTTCACGTTCATTTTGCATATCAAAATAATCGAGACCAAAATGTTTTTTCAAAGTTTCATAAACAAAAGAAATTTGGTTTCTATCATATCTAGTTTTCGGATAAATACTCAAAAATGAAGTTTTCGATATTAATTCACTGTTCCATTTTTCAAGTAAATTACTCATATTTTAATTATTTTTTAATCATATGTTAGTCAATTAGTTAACATATATTTTTTTTAATACATTTCCTAAATTGAAAACAGATTCTTTTTATATAATCATATTTGATCATTAATTATTTAAGAAGGGAAGTGATATTGCCTTAAATATTTTTTTAAAATTGGCTAGCATATATAATAGAACTATTGGAGTTTTAAATGCAACTATTAAGATTATTAATTTAATTAAGCTGACCAAATCTTGAAAATATGGATAAGACTCCTTACATATTTTAATTTTGTATTCTCTATCAAGTTCAGTATTTAATGCCTCAAAATGATTAAAGCTATTTGATTTTATCGTGCGCAATTCTATGGATCTAAGTTTTTTCGAAACAATACAGATAGTGCATCTACAATTTCTAGTTTGAGAGCAGTCATCTGGCTTTTCAGTAACTAAATTTTTATTTTTTTTGGAAGAAAGCGATTTAGATTTGCGAACATATTTTTTCTTTTCCATATATTCATGGCTTTTAAAAATGAAAAATAGATATGTTCTTCGCTAACGTTGACGAATGCAAAAATAAGCTAAGTCTAAATAATAGTTTTGCAATTTTTTGCACATTTAAGGTATTATAATGCACTATAATAAATAGAAAATCAATGATATATGAAGGCGTTAGTTTGTAATGTTTAAAACAGCCTTAATGATTGCAAATTGCAGATTATGGATTAGAAATAAATGATGAGGAATGAACAATTAAATTACATGTACCCACATCCTATTCACTCCTTCTACCTCTACATTTTTATCAAAAGTATCATCCATATTAAAATTGGCTTTCGGTATAGTGGAGATAAGGGTATTCCAGAAAAGGATTTCCTCAAGGTAAAGTAGGATTAACATAATTAGATAACCAAAACCGCGCTAAATTCAGCTATTCTGTTTTATCTGTATTTTCAGTGGATTTGTTAGTTTGAGAGGCTGATTTTAGACATTCTTCATACTCTTCAGCTATCATGCCTATATCGTCTCTTTTTAATATTTTAGCTTGAATTTTACCTACTACCTTAGGGCACTCTTTGAATATATCTGCTAGAGCTTTTTTACCCCAATTAGACTCCGCAGATTCAGAATCAGACGTACTCGTGTTATCACTATGTTTGATAGTAACCCAATATTTTACTCCAGTTACGTTGCCTCCTCCATTGAGACTTCCTCTAAACCTTAAATATTCACCAACTACCATTACATGCTGACCCTCAAATATGACTCTTTTAAAAATATCACCAAGGTTATAATCCATACTATGCTTAACTAACATCCTAATTTCAATGCCATCCAAATTAAAACTAAATTCTTTGATTTCTTTCGGAGTCAATTTTTTTTCTATACCATCTTGTACAGATATTATCTCTTTCTGAATTTTGAGATATCCCCCTCCAATAGCATATTGGCCTCTTTCTAGTTTATCAGGTACACGAAAAGTAGTTTGAATAGTGTCATTTTCCAAAGTAATATAATAGCCAGGTACTTCTATACAAAATAGATAGGTTGAGATTAATGTGAATAAAGAGATTAATGCAAACTTTAACATGAACTTATGGTTTTATTGTTCGATTCAAATATAATTAAATGCTTGTGGAGTTTATAAAAAAAATATTTAGACAATGCTTACCCACATTCGATTCACCCCCTCTACCTCTACATTTTTCTTAAAAATATCTTCCATATTGAAGTTTACTTTCGGTTGGGTGGGGATAAGGGTATTCCAAATCAGTATACCCGAAGGGGAGAGGCGGGTTTTGAGTTGCATCCAGTAGGCTAGGTTGTTTAAAAATTCAGGACATTGGTTATCGATAAATAAATCCACTACGATAAGGTCGTAATTGGAATCGAGATCTTTTAGATTCTCCGCTGAATCTGAGACAAATTGAATATCGCCTAAATCATAGTATTGATCGAGCCAATGAAGTATTTGTGCATTATTTTCGTAAGCTGTTACTTTCCCTAGGCATTTTTTCGCTTGGAGGAGTTCGACCACGCTCCCCAATCCAAAACCGAGGACTAAGGTGTTTTCATATTTTTTTTCATACACCCCTAGGTGATGAAAAGCCTGATGAAAGGCTTGTTTAAGTCCTTCATTGGATTGATTGGCATGGGTAGAATCCAAAATAAGTTTGTTTTTGGATAAAATCAATTCTAAGTAATATGGCTCATGGCTTTTTTCTATTGTTACGGGATAGAAATAACTAGCAAGTTTGAGATAGAAAGGAAAGGATTGTTTTAGTTTCATTTAATTTGCCACAAAGACTCCAATATTTTCAACACAAAGCTAGCAAAGGTTTTCGCAAAGGACTCAAAATCATTTTCAAATTAATTCATTTTCAAATTGAATCATCATCACATCTTCTCATCATCACATCAATCCAAAAACTCCCCAGCACCTTCTCTTTTGATTTCGTAAGGAGATTGTGTCAAATCTACAATAGTCGTAGGTTGTTCGCCGCAGATTCCGCCGTCTATGATTAAATCTACTTTGCCATCATAGAAATCGAATATTTCTTCCGCAGTAGTTGCATAAGGACTGTCATGTTCTATTTGAATACTAGCAGAAAATAAGGGTTGATCCAGCTGTTTAATCATTTTGATCACCAATGGATAGTCCGGAATACGAAAGCCAATGGTTTTTTTATTATGCTTGAATATTTTACTTGCTTCTTTATTCGCCTCGAGGATAAACGTAAACGGACCAGGCAAGTACTGCTTGAGTATGCGAAACTCTGCGTTGGAAACTTGCTTGGCAAATTCACTCAAATGGCTATAGTCAGAGCAAACGATAGAAAACTGTGCTTTGTCTTCTTTGACGCCCTTGAGCTGACAGATCCGCTTAAAGGCTTTTTCACTGTGAATACTTGCCCCTAATGTATATACACTATCTGTGGGATAGATGATGACACCATCTTTTTCGAGAACATCGATTACTTGCTTCAGTCCGCGTTCGTCAGGTTTTTGCGCATCAATTCTTAGGAGTTTAGTCATTATTAATTATGGTTAGAAATTCACTAAGAGGTATTACATTCACTCGAGGAAATTCTATTTCTTTTAAAACTTGAAAATGCTTATCATTGGTTACTAAATAGTCTGCGCCACTAGAAATTGCCAAATCAACGAATTTATTGTCACTAGCATCAATTTGAATAAGATCCCATTTAAAATAGGGTTCTTGAAAAACGATATTAGTTGAATTTAAAAGTCGACTTAGAACATATTCGGCAGTATCTTCACTATAAAATTCGGTCAGTACTTCCTTATTTTTAAGATAAATTTCATTACTGATAACCCAATCAAATTTTAACTCTTGAAAAACTAAATATAAGTTATAGGCTGGTCGTTTTCTATTGATTGATTCTAATAAACAATTAGTATCTACGAATACTTTCATGTTTTTTCCAGGAATTCTTCGTAATCTTTATCTGTAATTCCTTTTTCTATAATTACCCTATCTACCTCTTCTAAAATCATTTTATCATAGTAATCTAAAAGTAACTTTCGAATATCAATAATATGCTGTTCCCTTAGCGGTCTATTAAACATCTTTAATAGCATAAGCTGAACATCATTTAATTTAGTAAGTTCATTGACCGTACTCATATTCTTCAAGTTACTGCAAATTTACAAAAAAACTAATTATTTTTTACAAGCAAAATAATCTTTCTTCTCGAATGCTTCCCATTGTTGAACGATGCGCTCAGGTATGGGAATGGTCCTCTGATTTTTCAAATCGTAAAATACTTGTGTGGTCTGACCTGTAGCCGCCAATTTTTCAATACCATTGCGCTCAAAGGTGATGGCATAATGGAACTCAAAACTTTTTTCTCCTACATTGGTGGTTCGAAGATAAACTTTAATATCACCTGGATAGAAAAGGGGTCGTAGATAATCTACTTTGACATTGGCTATTATGAATTGGTCTATAGCCCAATCCCACTGATTCACATCGCGACAATAGTAGTATCGAGCCGTCTCAAAATAGGTGAGATACACTGCATTATTGACATGCCCAAACTGATCAATGTCTTTCCAACGAAGCTGAATGGTTGTATGAAAATTAAAGGGAGCCAGCTGAGGTATCATGGATAGTAATCTTATTTATTTTTCACCTAGGAAGCCTTGAAGTTTTGTAAGCGTATAATTTGGCTCGGCGAACGGATAATCTTGAATTGCCTCTTCAAATATTTGCGGTTGCTTTTCCTTGATTTTTTTCAAGAATTCTATACTATTTCCTTTGATGCCAGGGTGAAAATAAAATGCACCTTGTATCATAGATTTGGCTATACTAATATCCATAATTTCCTTTTCCATAAGGAAAGTAATGGCAGGCACTCGCGAGCGAAATTCGTTACTCTCAGAGGCTAGGAATTTGAGTTTCTCGATAGAGGCAGGGTGCAGAGTCTTAAGTGTACTGTCTGCTACTATGGTAGAATGGTAAAGATAAGTGAGATTGTTCATGATTCCTGATTGACCTTCTATTTTCTTTAACCAAGTTAATTTCTCTGCTGGATAGAGTTCTATCAATTTCTGAACAGCTATTTCTATATTGACATAAGAGGAGTCATTCAGTCTATCGATCAATAAATTTTTAATCAACTCATCTTTATAATTTACAGAGCGAATAGCGGTTCTTCTTACCTGCACATGCGGATCTGTGAGTCCATGCGTCAGTAGGTCATTTGCACTTTCATCTCCACTACTTTTCGCTGTTTGATCTAAGATTTCATTTTTTATTAAACTCGATTTTTCTTTGTGGTAAACATCAACATAGGTTTTGCTCTTATCTTTCCATTCGGCAGTGCGCAATTTTTCTATTGCCTCCAATCTACCAAAGGTCTTAGTGCTTTCTAGTGCGATTTTTTTCAAGCTATTGTCATCATAATCATAACTAACTTTTCTCAGAAATTCCATATTCTCATCTAATAAAACCATTGTCACTGCCGCATTTTGCTCTAGTGGAATTTTGAAAGTATCCATGTTATTTTTCAAAGTCGTTTTAGCATATTGAATCGTACCATTTTTATAATAAATGGAAACAGTCATAGGAAGTCTGAAATGGCTCACCGTGGCATCTGTTAAATGAATTTGCTGGGTGGTTGCGATTAATTCTTTACCATTCACCGTATATTTAAAGGAAATAACAGGCTCGCCGCCTCTATGAATCCACTGATCAAAAAACCATTTGACATTGCGTCCTGTAGCTTCATATATAGAAGCTACTAAGTCATTCGTCTCTACGTTCTGATGATAAAATCTATTTAAATAAAGTGCAATGGATTTTCTATAATTCTCATTCCCTAATTCATTGCGGAGCATATCGAGCACAAAACTGCCCTTAGGATAATGTCTCGATGAACCCGAAGCGGTATGAGCTACAGGCAGTGAATTAGACCTTCCCGCTCCGAAAGAAGCTTCTAATTCTCCTTTTCGAATCCAGTCAAACATATCTTCTCCCTTGAGGAAATGAAGGAATTTTTTAGAGTAATGGGTGGCATAACTTTCGTGTAACCAATGATGCGGAGTGCTTCGTTCTGTGATAAGATCACCAAACCACTGATGTGCTAGTTCGTGCGCATTAACTGCCAAATATCCTCGCTCCTGCTGCCCACGCCAGTCTTGGTGCATATAATCTGCAAATATAGTCGATGAGGTATTTTCCATAGCACCATAGAGAAAATCTTGCGTAGGCACATTTCTATAAATCTTTCCCCATGGATAGCGCACTTTGATTTCATCTTCAAACCAGTCCATCATCACTTCACTGTGCTGATAGGTGGGCTCGAAATATTCTGGCTTATCGTGATAATAATATTGTTCTAGGGTAATGCCACCTTTTGATTTTTGATTTTTAAATTTATAGTCTCCGGCTGCTATCATGGTGAGATAGAGCGCATGTGGGTGATCTAGCTTGTAGGTCCAAGTTTTTGTTTTATCAGAATTCTGTGTAGTAGATATTAAATTGCCATTAGATACTACAGGATATTGATCATTGAAGGTGACTTTGGTGGTCATGCGAAGAAGGTTGGCTACATCGTCAAAACCAGGAATCCAATGTCGATTGTCTATACCCTGCCCTTGAGTCCATATCTGCCGATAAGCTTTGGTATTGGGATTATTCCAGTTCAGAAAATAAATGCCGCGAAGCGGATGGCAGTAATAATCAATAACCATTGAATTGGTGTCAGGTCTATTTTTAGGAAGAAAAACGGTTATTCCTGCACTATCAGCTCTGAATTGGACTTTTTCATTATTGATGGTAATGCTATTGACGCTAAATTTGATGGCATCAAAGAAAAAACTATCGATTTCTTTTCGCAAATAGACAAACTTATAATTCGCTTTTCCCTCTACCTTTCCCTCTTTTTCTTTTAATCGAACCTCTAAGACAAGGTCATAGGGCTTAATATTTTTCTCACGTGTAGTCCCTTGGTCGTAGTGATAGCACGTGGGTTCTTGAGCGGATAATTGCGCTACCAAAAAGATAGCAATTGCTATTGATTTAAATTTCATTTTACTTATTATTATATGAAGGCATATACAACTTCAATCCAAGTTGCGCATTAAAATTGTTAATATCGACTTTACTACCAATATTTTGGTATCTACCAATTATTGAAATAGCAGCCATTTTTGTTAAATTGGATTCAAACCCAGCACCTATATGATATGTAATTTTAGCATCACTAATATATTTTGCAATGTTCAAATTATAACCTATTCCATTTCTATTCAGTAAACACAAACCTATACCTAAATCACCAATCAACTTCAAATTACCTTGAGATCTTAGTCTTAAAGTGACTGGCAAATCAAATTGAGAATAAGAATAGGTTATATCTCTTGGATTTTTGGGATCAATCATTTCAACCGAAGCATAATTGAATTCAATTACTAATGCAGAACTTTTGCCTAATAATCGCTGGTATTCTATTCCAAATATTTGACTGCTAGATTCCATTGGATTTAGAGAAGTATCTGCGGTGAACTTATAAGTTGTTCTTTGTAATCCAGTCTTCAAACCTAGGCTGTATCTTGATTCTGCTGAGTCACTATTTTGAGATATAGAATTGAAGCTTAAAGCTAAAAATAATAATGTTAAAATTAAATTTGCTTTCATAAACCACATATGTATTGACTTTTTTTAGACTTTTAAGTGTAACAAATGTAATAAATAAATGGTTTTAGACATTTAAAAACTCACCCAACCCTGTGCTTTCAAGTCATAAAGGCTTCCTCCACGGGTTTGAAGTTTCATGCCTTGACTAGTATCCGTGATCTCACCTATGATAGAAATGCCTTCATTTTTTTCAATAACATCTCTGTCTTTAGGGTCAATTGTAAATAATAATTCATAATCTTCACCTCCACTGAGAGCGCACAAGGTAGGGTCCATATTGAACTGCATAGCCTGTTCATAGGCGGTTTGATCTATAGGAATAGATTTTTCTTCTATGATACATCCCACCTTAGATTGACTGCAAATATGCATCAATTCACTGCTTAGACCGTCGCTAATATCTATCATTGAATGAGGAAGTATATTTTCTGCATTGAGAAATTCTATGACTTTTTTCTTAGCTTCGGGCTTGAGTATTCGCTGAATTAAATACGAGTTGGATTCATTAATCTCTGGTTTCATATTGGGGTCTTCGAGATAGACTTGTTTTTCTCGCATCAATATTTGCAAGCCTAGATAAGCCGCCCCTAGATTACCTGTAACGCAGATGAGGTCACCGACTTTTGCTCCATTTCGATAGACGATTTTACTTTCTTCTGCTTCGCCTATTGCCGTGATAGATATCACAAGACCTTTCAATGAGCTAGTAGTATCTCCACCTATCACATCTATCCCATAATGATCGCAAGCGAGGTAAATTCCTGCATAAAGCTCTTCTAGAGCCTCTACCGAATAGCGGTTCGAAACTGCAATACTCACAGTGATATGCTTAGGTTTTCCATTCATAGCATAGATATCTGAGACGTTAACTACGACTGCTTTATACCCAAGATGTTTTAGTGGAGTATAGCTCATATCGAAGTGAATGTCTTCTACCAAAAAATCTGTGGTTATGAGGGTTTTTAATCCATTATTTTGAATTACGGCACAGTCATCCCCAATAGATTTAATGGTGTCCTTCGTGGTTTTATTCCCTTTGGAAAGGTGTTGTATCAATCCAAATTCGCCCAATTGGCTTATTTCTGTTCGTGATGTAGTGGTCATTTGTATAGGGTTGTTTTATGCCACGAAGGCACAAAGAAAAAACTAGATTTCCTTTTGACTTTTTAACAAAATTATTTCAATTTAAAATTAATTTTCACAGGTTGATGATCTGAATATTTAAATCCTAGGTCTAGACCTTTGCAGAAGTTTGATTCTATATTCTTTGATATCCAGAAAAAGTCAATGACAGTTACAAAGGTCTTCTCAGGGTGATATGGCTTGTCATTTTTTCTGTTGGTTGCAGTCATGCTATCATAGATCCATTGACCACCATTTGTCAGAGGCGCTACATTGGTTTGAAAATAGTCTCCTTCCTTGCCCGCAGCCAACGTATTATACTTAAAATCTGGTGGGCATTGATTCCAGTCACCTCCGCAGATAATATAGTTTCCTTTGGCATCCTCAGCGTCTAACAAACCTTTTAAATATTTCATCTCCTCTTTTTTCAATTTTCCAGAGTCATCATAGGCGCTATTGTGCACATTGATGACGACCAAATCCTTTCCGTTTACTAAATTAAAATACTGAATGAGCAAGCATCTTCTAAGAAAAAACAGCTGCTTTGGAAAACCAAAATGACCGGGTAATTGATGGCGTTCTACTTTGTATGGTTCAAATTTTGACAAAGATAATAGTCCACTATTGACTTTCCCCATAGGCTCGGTCCATGGCTGAGGAATATAATTTACTTTATAGTTAAATGCGAAGTGGGCAAAAGGATTTGACTGGTGTGTCTGGGCTTTTAGAAAGGAAACTTGGTCTAGATAATAACTGCGCTTGGAGTGCGAATCTACTTCTTGTAGCATGACAAAATCTATCGTGGTATCTCCCAAATTATTGACTATTCCATCGAAATAATTATTGACTACTTTCTCATCTGGATTCATCATTTTACCTCCATCATAGAAAAAGTCTGATTCCGCACCAAGACCTGCATAGCCGATATTCCATATCAGAGCTGAGAATGAATCTTGTTCTAATTGAGGTGCTGCATCATTAGCGTATAATACCTCCACTAAAGGTGGGTCGTAATAGGTCAACTTAGCATATACAATGCAACCTATAACGTAGCTCAAAGGAATCAACAATAAGAATCCCAAAATCTTCCAATAACTCATAAGCTATTTTTTTTTGGGTAAAAATACTAAGTTCCCATGAACTAGGAGCGATGAATTCACTTAGTTGACTATGAGTAGAATTGTGATTTGATATACTCTAGCTCCTTGAGATATTTACCATAGAAGTATTTTATCCATATTTCACAGAAAATAACGACTAGAATAATGGCTATGGAAGTAAAAAAAATTATTAACCAGAGCAAGGGAGTAGTTATAGTTTCGATATAGTCAAAATTAAATTTAAATCTATAGAGTAAAACCGCTGGAACTAGAAACACAACGAGTGTATAATTATAACAGCGATATAAGTTTAAAGCGACTCTATACTCAGCTATAAACTCAACTAAGTGCATGAACGAATTCGTTGCTTGCTTCATACCACCTCTATAAATTTTATAAAACAAAACATGATAAAATATCGTCGTCATTACCGTTAAGTTTAGTGCTAGGTATATGAATATATGTATCAATTTATTTTTTATTGGACTTAATATTGGTATTGCGATAAGGGACAGTATAAATATCCACGTAGCGATAAACTCCCATTTCATCATAGTCCTCAACTTGGATAATGGATTGGACGTTTTCATTTTTTCAAGAAAGTCTTCTTTAAATTTTTCATTTTCTGCCGACTCTTGCTTCCAAAAAACTTTGATATCATCTAGCTCCATGTTGTTTATTTTTTAATATGATTGACTTAATTTTTTCTTTAGTTCTATGTAGTTTTACTCGAGCATTGACTGCGGATATCCCTAGTGTTTCTGCTATTTCATTATGTGATTTATCTTCGAGGTACATATAGATGATAGCTTTTTCTATTCTGTCCAAATATTGAAATGACTGATAGAGCAGCTTCAATTTATCTTCCGTTTCGTCTGCCTCATCGATATATTTTTCCTGCCATTGGTTGTATTCTATAACTTTCTCCGTCTCCTTTTTTCCCTTTTTAAAAAATAAAATAGCCGTATTCAAGGCTACACGATATATCCAAGTAGATAACTGGCTTTGATTTCGAAAAGAATCAATCGAACTCCAAAGTTGATACAAAATCTCTTGACGCAAATCTTCTTGGTCATTGATATCATCGCAGTAAACTTTAGATACCTTGTATATTATGCCTTTATGAGGTTCTATGGCGTCTATAAAATCCTTTTCCTTGGAGGTCAAATCCTAGTTTTTAGTAGTTAGTTGGAAATTTAGTGGAAATGTTACAGTATAATTTTGTAGGAACACGCTTCGAAGCGTGTTCGTGCTGAACGCGCCTCTAGGCGCTTTCCTACCAATCAATGTATAAAATCCAATTCCTTATCAAATCCATCCTCTATCATAGAGGTGCCAAATACCGCCAAAAGGAAGCAAATAAAACAAAGGAAGAAAGCAATTTGAATCATTTTGGCTTCTGGCTGAGCCGTAAAATGACCGAAAATTAGGGTGATAGGAACGACAGTACCTCGCACAAAATTAGGAACGGTAGAGCTTGTAGTAGCACGTAAGTTGGTGCCAAATTGCTCTGCGCTATTGATAACGAATAATGCCCAATACCCAGTGCTAAAACCAAGAATATACGACATAGTGTAATAAAAACTTGGCTTTTGATCCGTGGTGAACATAAAGACACAACTGGCAAAAAAAGCGAAGCTTAGATAAATATAAATAACAGTTTTCCTGTTTTTCAATAATTGACTCAATATACCACTTACAATATCACCGCTAGAAAGACCAATATAGGTCCACATGATACAAATTGGTACTTCGATTTGTATGCCGCTATTTTTTAAGGCAAATCTATCTCCCAATTGAATCAGAACACCGACGATAAACCAAATAGGAATACCAATCGCAATACAACTTATATATAGGTTTCGCAACTTTGTAGTAGAAAGAATCAACCAAAAATTTCCTTTAGATACAGACTTTTCTTCTTTTATTTTTTCAAACATCGAACTTTCAAGATTACTTGTTCTCAAAACTAGAAGTCCTAATCCCATGACTCCGCCTATTATGTAGGCTATTTGCCAATTTTGAAGGGAGGTATGGAAAATATTATTGACAAAACCACCCGTATTGCCGACCATGGTAGCAAAAACACCTCCTAGGGCTCCAAAAGTAACTATGAGCATGGTGCCAAGCCCTCGTTTGCCTTTTTCTATCGTTTCAGAAACCATAGTGACTCCCGCGCCGAGTTCACCAGCTAATCCTATTCCTGCTAGTAGCCTTAAAACCTTGTATGTATTAATATCCGTAACGAAAGCATTGAGAATATTGGCTATAGAATACATGAGAATAGAACCGAAAAGCACCATAACTCGTCCTCGTTTATCGCCTAATATGCCCCAAATGATCCCTCCGATAACCATTCCTCCCATTTGAAAATTAAAAAGAGAAATCTCATAAGGCTTATAGGTAACCTCATCATATCCAAGAGCGAATAAGCTTTCCTTTTTTATAATACCAAATAATATCAAATCATAGATATCTACGAAATATCCTAGCGCTGCTACTATAATGATTAACCAAGCCTTTTTTGACATAAGGCTACAAAATTAGCTAATAAAACTTAAGTCTAATTCGAAACTCGTTATTATAAGATTTATTAAGAATTTGAAAATTGCTTAATAATCAATCCAATAGATAATATTTTACCTATCTGTCGCCACCTATGAGTTGCCCTAACCCACCAAGTATGCTGCCTTCTTCTTTAGAACCGCCTTGCTGTGGTGCATAAGAGAAAATACGGGAAGCGAGTCTTGATATCGGTAAAGTTTGTAACCAGACGGTTCCAGTACCACTCAATACGGCATAAAATATACCCTCACCACCAAAAACCATATTGCGAATGCCTTTGATACGCTGAATATCATAGTTTATCCCGTGGGTAAAGCCTACGATACAACCGGTATCTACCTTCAGCACCTGTCCGGGTTGTAGTTGAAACTCTTCTACATGACCTCCAGCATGCATAAATGCCATACCATCGCCTATAAGTTTCTGCATGATAAATCCTTCTCCTCCGAATAGACCTGTGCCTAGTTTTTGTTGAAATTCGATTCCAACCTCTACTCCTTTAGCAGCGCAGAGAAAAGCATCTTTTTGGCAGATAATTTTACCTCCCAATTTATACAAATCAAGGGGAATTATCTTTCCTGGGTATGGTGAAGCAAAAGCTACCTGTGATTTCTTGTTGCTGACATTGGTATATGCTGTCATAAAAAGGCTTTCGCCTGTAAGCAGTCGCTTGCCTGCATTGAGTAGATTGCCTAATACGCCTGTATTCTGAGCCTGTCGAGAACCATCTCCAAAAATGGTCTGCATCTCTATACCTTCACGCATATACATAAATGAGCCAGCTTCGGCTATGACGACTTCATTAGGGTCTAGCTCCACCTCTACATATTGTAGCTCTGAGCCTACTATTTTGTAATCTATTTCGTGGTCTTGAATATTGTTCATTTTTTTTAATTTGATTATTAGTTGATTTAGTAGGTAAAAGGTTACATTTTAATTTCTATGATAACGTACCACCTCAAAATCATACTCATTCTTCTCATTTTTTGAAAAGCTATGCAGAACTTCTCGTGTCCATTCTTCATAGTTGAGTTGAGGGAAATAGGTGTCACCATTGATATCGACCTTAACCTCCGTGGCATATACGGCATTGGCCAGTGGTAAGGCTTGCTCATAGATACTTCCTCCACCTATGATATAAATTTCATCTTCAGTTTTCTTTAGAGCATAGATCGCTTCTTCTAGTGATTTATACCAAATTAAATTTTCATGCTCCTCAATAGGCTCTTGACGACTAATAACAACATTTTTTCTATTCGGTAATGGTCGAAATTTTTTAGGCAGTGATAAATAGGTATTCTTACCCATTACAACAGTTTTACCGTTCGTTTGGTTTTTGAAAAATGCCATGTCATCTGCTAAATGCCAGAGAAGGTTGTTATCCTTGCCTATAGCGAGATTGGAGGAGTAGGCGACGATGATGTTAATTTCCATTTTTTATGTGATGATGAGCTGATATGATGATATGAAAATTTTACTAATGAGGGATTTAAAAATATGTCGATGACGAATTAGACTTTCAATTTAAGATTTCTCCCTCTTCTTCAAGGTTGATATAATTTTATTTAATAGCTTTAAAATGCTTGTAATTTGAGTTTCTAACAATGCTACATTGGGATAGCTAGCTGAATATTTACACAAACTAATCCAATAGTCGGTTTCTTCAGCTTCTTTGGCAGCAATTTTTAGCTTATGTATAAAATCTGCTCGACTTTCACAATTTTGTGCTTCTCTGACATTTGCTCCTATTGATGTTCCAGATCTAAGAAGCTGCCTAGCTATTACATATTTTCTATTTTCTTCCAAAATTTCACAATAAGAAATAGTTTCAAGAGCAAAGTTAAAACTAAGTTTTACAATTTCATTTTCTTTCATTTAAATATGTTTATTGAGTAAAATTAAATTAACAAAAAATTCTCCTATAGGAACAAAATCAAATTAATGACATAAAAATTAAATTTATTAGTTTTTAAATTATTTTATCTTCAGACCATAGAATCTCTTCTTCATCATCTCATCGTCTCATCTGCATATTGTCATATCAGCTATTTCACCTTTTTCCTAAATACTAAATACGTCGGAAAATGATCCGAATAACCACCTTGGTAAATATCGCCATTATAGGTTCGAAAAGGATAGCCTTTGTATTGACCGTCCATCTGTAGCATATAGCTGCGACTAAAAATAAATCCACCACCATAGATTAGGGGATTATCAGCTTGCAGTGCAGCAGGGGAGACTAAGATTTGATCAAACAAATTCCAAGCATCAGCATAGGCTAGAGTTCCTATACCCTTTTTGAAATAATCATAAAATGGATTAAAAAATATGCCATCTTTGGCCTCTTCTTTTTTACCAGAAGATTTGAGGCATTTGACTACGCTAGGACTGGTTGGATCATCATTCAAGTCACCCATCACTATAATATTGACATTAGGACTTTGCAGAAGAATGCTATCGGTTTTTGCTCGCATAAATTCTGCTGCTCGGCAGCGCTTAGGCATAGACACTTCTTCTCCACCTCGGCGGCTGGGCCAGTGTGCGACCATGATATGAGTTTCCTCTCCCATAAATAAACCCTGTACCCATAATATATCTCTAGTCTTGCCTTCTCCGAGGTCTTCCATATCGACATAGATTTTATCTGATTTCATCACTTTGAAATATTTAGGATTATAGAGAAGACCTACATCCACACCACGTGCATCTTTCGAGTCGTAGTGTACTATTTTATAGTTTCGATTTTTAATGCCATTTTGCAAACATAAATCGCGCAAAACACTTCTATTTTCTATCTCCGCCACACCCAATACTGCTATTCCATCTGGGCTATGGTCTGTTCCCATTTCAGATAAAACTTGGTCGAGCTTGGTTAGCTTATCTTTATAGACTTCGCCTGTATATCGTCTGGTGCCTTCAGGAGTAAATTCTTCATCTTGTACCATATCTTGATCTATGGTATCATAAAGATTTTCCAGATTATAAAACCCAATAAGGCCAATATTGAATTTATCTTTATCCTGAGCGGTGAGCTTATGCTGACAGAGAATTATAAGTAGTATCGAAATACTACGAATAATATTTTTGGTAGAAATTGTCATATGCTAATTGAATTTTATGGAGATTAAATTCTTTAGATTCTTTGACAAATGGAGGCTCAATTAGTTTATTGTAGAGCGCAATATATTTATCACTAATCTCGCTTATCCACTCTTTGTGCATGACTGGGATTTGGTCGCCTTGGCGTCCCATGAAGTTATTTTCAATGAGCCATTGTCGTACAAACTCTTTGGACAATTGACCTGGATTTTCACCTTTTTCAAATTTTTCATGATACGTATCCGCTATAAAATAACGCGAACTATCGGGTGTCAAGATTTCATCAATTAAGATAATCTCTCCATTTTTCTTTTTCCCAAATTCAAATTTAGTATCGACCAAAATAAGATTTTTTGAAGCAGCATATCGGGTGCCAAATTCAAATAAATCGAATGCATATTTTTTGATCAATTCCCATTCTTCCTTAGATACAATTCCCTGTTTGAGTATTTCATCTTCAGAAGTGTTTTCATCGTGACCAGCTGCCGCTTTGGTCGTAGGAGTGATGATAGGTGAATCAAGCTTTTGATTATTTTTTAATCCATCGGGTAATTGAATACCACAAAAATTTCGTTCACCTGCTTCATAGGCACGCCACATGCTGCCAGCTATATAGCCTCGCACTACAATTTCTATAGGTATAGTCGGTGCTAGATGTCCATAAGCCACATGACTATTAGGTGTATCGATAAGCCAATTAGGGACTATGTCTTTGGTGTTATTTAAAAAATATGTGGATATGCCATTCAGCACAGCACCCTTGTATGGTATGGGTTCAGGTAGAACTACATCAAATGCAGATATTCTATCTGACACCACAATAAAAATATATTCATCATGGGAGTAAACATCCCTTACCTTGCCACGGTAGTATTGTGTATTACCTTGAGTTTTTATCATGGCTTTCGGCATTATTTTCAAAGGCGCTAATTATTTTAGCTACCAATCTGTGTCGTATAACATCTGCATTGGTTAGTCGTACGATACCTATTCCTTCTATTCCATCTAAAATTCTCAAGGTAAACGGCAAGCCGCTCTGCTGAGTTTTGGGTAAATCTATTTGTGTGATATCACCGGTGACTATGCATTTAGCGTTAGGACCTATGCGTGTCAGAAACATTTTCAACTGCATAGAAGTAGCGTTCTGTGCTTCATCCAATATGATAAAAGCATTATCTAGCGTTCGACCGCGCATAAAGGCAAGAGGCGCGACCTCAATAATACGAGTCTCTTTGAGCTGAGTCAGTTTATCAAATGGAATCATATCTTCGAGTGCATCGTAGAGCGGGCGTAAATATGGATCCACCTTTTCTCGTAAATCACCTGGCAGAAATCCTAAGTTTTCTCCAGCTTCTACGGCAGGTCTAGTGAGGATAATTCTCTTTACTTGTTTTTCTTTCCAAGCCTTGACTGCCAAGGCAACTGCGGTATAAGTTTTTCCTGTACCGGCTGGTCCTATGGCGAATAGGATATCGTTTTTTAGGTTCTGCTCTACCATCACCTTTTGATTGGGGGTGCGAGCGCGCACCACATGACCGTTGTTTCCATAAACGATAACATCCCCAGTGGGTTTGGCTAGATATGCGGTATCTGGAGTCTCACTAAGAGTAATTCTCTCAATATCCTTTAAAGTGATATCTTGATATTGTTTTATATGCTCAACAATTACTCGCATTTTCAATTCGAACTGCGCAATTTCTTCTTCTTTACCTGTTACCTTAATTTTATCCCCTCTGAAAACCATTTTCAGCAGTGGAAAGGCTTTTTTTAGCAAATCAAGTTTATTGTTATTGACTCCATATAATACCAATGGATCTATATCTTGTAAAAGTATAGTACTCTCTATCATAATTGAATTAAATAAGGAAGATTAGCGTCTGAGTAAGCCAAGTCTGTGTGGTCTTCTGGTGGTAGTTCTGTATGAGTTACGCTTTACCTTGGTAGCTCCGACCTCTCTACCCGAAACTCCGCTGGTTTTTTTTCTTGCTTCATCATTACAAACAGTAGAGTAAGTGGACGCTTTCTTACATGAAGTCTGAATGCAAAGTAGAATAATAATTAAAAAAATGTATTTCACCGTTTACTATTATGGATTAAACTCTTAATTTATAACTACAAATTTATTGAAAATTGGGTCTTTTTCCTATTATTTTTTTGTGAATTCAGTTTTTATAGGCTTTGTAGACGATTCAATTGAAATAATAATCCACATTTTAGCTTGGATTGAAATTTATGTAAAATGCAGAAAAATAGTTGATTAAGTGACTTCGCGACCATAGAATCAAGGCTTTTCCACAATAATTTTAATTGAAAATCCTTGAGAAGTATTGTAAACAGGCGATTTGCTATAAATTTGCTCTCGTAATTAATTATTAACAACTTAAAATCTTAAAAGATGAACAAAGGAGATTTAATCGACAAAATTGCTGGTGATGCAGGTATAACTAAAGCTGCAGCTGGTGATGCATTGAATTCTTTCATGAATGCAGTAAAGTCTACTCTTCAAAAAGGTAACAAAGTTACTTTAGTTGGGTTTGGTACTTTCTCTGTATCTAAAAGAAGTGCTAGAACAGGAAGAAATCCTCAAACTGGCAAAGAAATCAAAATAGCTGCAAAAACTGTAGCTAAATTCAAAGCTGGTGCAGATCTTTCTGCTGCTGCTTCAAAAGCAAAAGTAAAGTAATTTATTCATAATATCTTACTTGTTTACTTATACTCCGCATAATTCATGCGGAGTTTTTTTTTTTGTATTAACAACAATGAATCATTGATTTTATAAAATAATTTTTTTCAACTATATTTGTCGAATACAGATTTTTTAAATTTAAAACAATAATTTTACAATGGGAAAAGGCGATATTAAATCAAAGAGAGGTAAAATAGCTAATGGTTCTTTCGGTAAGAAGAGAAAGCAAAGAAGTGCAAAGAAAACGGCTAAAGTAGCTAAGGTTAAAACTGTAAAAGTAAAAAAGGTAGCTGAAGCCTCTGCAGAACCAGAGGTGAAAAAAACAAAGAAAACGACGAAACGAACTGCTAAGAAAACAACAGACGGTACCGATGAATAAGCTATGTCTAGTAATTGGTATATGGTTTTTTACATCCTGTACCTTATCGAAAAAAGAGAACATAGCAGTCGAGCAGGGTGGAAGTTCTGCCCCGCCTGAGTCAATTGAAGCAAAGCCCCGATTTGTAGAAATTGAAGGTATAGGACCTAATGGCGATAGTGTAAAATTTTCGAATATACAAGCAAAGTATGTTTTAGTAGAGTTCTGGGCTTCTTGGTGTCCACCTTGTCGTCAGTTTAATCCTGGATTAGTCGCTTTGTATAATAAATATCAATCCAAGGGATTTGAAGTATTGTCAATTTCATTAGATCACAAGGCTGATAAATGGCAAGGTGCAATTGCCAAGGATGGTTTGATTTGGCCTTATCATATCTCAGACCTAGGTGGATGGGATTCTCATTGGGCAGTCAAGTATGGAATCGAGTCTATTCCGGCTAATTTCTTGGTAGACCCTAGCGGTAAGGTTATAGCTAACAGTCTGAGTCATGAACAACTCGATGCTACTTTAGCGAATTTACTTAAATAAAGATTCAAAATTTTTCAGCTCATAGATGCGCTTATTCTCAAAAAGAATGAGCGCATTTTCGTTTAAAGTTTGTAGTGAACGAATTGCACTTGGAAATATGGCTTTTTTCACTATGGAGAAATCAAGTATACCTTTTGCTGTAGTTTGAATTTGCAGCAAAATATTGCCTTGGCTAAGATATATCTTTCCTTTATGCTCAAACAAATTTTGACAATATTCTATTTTTTTTGTTTGACTTAAATTTCCATAATCATCAATTAGAAAAATACCATATGTCGTGTCTAAGGCTATGCAATAGTTTTTATATGGAATCATTTCTTTAGGGAAATAATACTTGTTATAGATTCTAAATGGATTGGTTTTTTGATTTACTTTTACTCCATTTTCATTTAGTTTATAGAGCATATTTTCTCTTACATCCAGTATCAATACCATTTTATCCGATGTAAAGTTTACTAAACTAGGTTCAAAAATCTGCAAAGCATCTAATTTAAAACTAGAAATTAACCCCCAGCGACTATTTTTTATTTCAACACTATTTTTATTTCGAAAATAAAATAAGTTTTTTAAAGGTGTACTGAGGTCCAGGGATAGCTGCTGTATATTTAAATTGTCTAATGTGTCATTGTAGGCCTGCTCAGAGCTAGTCCTTATTATTTTATTTTCATAAATATACCAGATATTGTTTAGTTTATCTACTTTGATATACTTCAGATTGGAATCAATAGAGTAGTTTAGTGTGTCAAGAAATGACTGTGCGCTATTCTCCTTAGAGAGAAGAATTAGGGTCAAAATCAAAGTTGTTTTTGCCACTTTCATGCTGATACAAAGATACTTCTTTTCCATCGAAGATAGCAATGGTATTGTAGTCGAGCCAATCACCTAAGTTAATGTAAATAGACGCCGTATTCGCCACTTTAGTATAAATAGGCAAGTGTCTATGTCCGAATATGAAATAGTCTATCGGCTTTTCCATTAATTTTTTTTCACAGTAGATGTATAACCATTCCTTATTATTACCTAGGTATCGTTCAGGCGTATGTGGCTGACCGTAGCGACTTTTAAAAGAAAAGTAATTGGCTAACCTTATTCCGATATCTGGGTGTATCCATCTAAAAAGAAACTGGCAGATAGAAGATGCGAAAAAACGTTTTAAAAATTTAAACTTGTGATCTCCCGGTCCTAATCCGTCCCCATGACCTATCAATATGTTTTTACCGTCCAATACTATCTCAATAGGCTCATGGTATATTTTAGCATTAAACTCATTAATAAATAAATCACTCATCCACATATCATGATTTCCTTTGAAGAAATGAAGTTGAATGCCTGCATCTGCTAATAGAGCCAGAGTCCCCAAAAATCTATAATGACCTTTAGGAACGGCATGATTATATTCAAACCAAAAATCAAATACATCGCCTACAAAGTAAATATCGCTTACTTCATCTTTTTTTTCTATAAGTAGTTCACAGATTCTCTTTTCCCTTTCTAAACTTGACTTTGCATCAGGGACTCCTAAATGAAAATCGGATAGGAAAAGATGTTTTTTCACAATATGAGTGTGATTGATTTTATTCAAAACAACATTCCTCGCAATAAAACACGAAAACTTTTTTTGTTCCTCTCGAGTTTAAAATTGGCTTATTCATAGCGAAGCGAGTGCTCTTCTCTTCGGGAGATATGTCTAGTAGAAATGGAAATACATCGTGATATTTCAGCATATAATCGGAAACAGCATGTTCTATATTTAATTTAACCTGAGATTTTGAGGCTAGGATTATGTGATACTGGGGAAAATTATCTAAGGGTCTAAACCTATTCTGATTCGTATTGAGAATAATATTCCCCTCTTCAGAAACTAAACTTTCGCAATAACTAATTGCAATATTGGAGTTGTCAATGACTCGTTCTATTCTAATTTCATTAGTAAAATCATTATCCTTAATGATAGGAATAATGGATTCCTCCCATAAAAAAACAGTTTTGAGATCGTTTAATTTGAAGAATTGCACTAGCTTATCTCCTAATTCTTTTTGAGTTGTACAGTAAATAAACTTCCCATCTTTCTCAATGAATTTTTGTGCAAAATTTAAATCAGCATCATGCGGAATTTCCACATAGGTTTTAGCATGATTATAAATCTCATTTTCGAGGACATCTTGAGGTACATAAGTGGTATACATCTTCTTGGTCAAATCAGTATCTAACTCATGTCCTTCAAGGCCTTGCGGCTTATTTTTATTATGTAATAAGTTTGAAAACATCGCTCTATGTTTGAGCAAATGTATAGCAATATCACTTAGTTGTATAGCACTACTATCTACCTAAAAATGTGATATGCTTATAAAAATGGACAAAATTTCGAATTGAAGAACTTGCCTTTTACTGCCCTTTAGCTCAGACATTAACGTAGTGGTGTCTGTGCTTACCTAATTTTACCTCATTAGATGGAGGCACAAAGACCGCTACGCTCAACTCTGCGCCAGTCATTCATGGGACATCTCCGCACTATGGGGCTGTTTCTCTAAAATGACGCATATCGTTTTGCCGCTTGCCGCAGTGGGGGATTTCGGAGCACTTCACTGTCAACCAAGCACAAATGCTGATAGGAGCACTGCACTTGATTTAACCACGTCAGCCCCCATTGCGGCAAACGGCTGTTGTGTGAAGTTTTTTTATCAAAACTTATCAATTTCGATTATCTCAATTGCTGGATGTGGTTTATTTATTATTGAAGATCTCGTGAATTTTATAGCTAAGCAATCTCCCTCTTTTATATATCCCCATCTATTCCAACCCTGATCAAAGTAATTCACAGATAAATAAAATTGTTGACCTGCGTCATTCTTTGCAAACATAAAACTTGACATTCCATAACCTTTATCCTCAGGTATATGATAGACCTTAACAATCTCATAGCCTTCCTGCTTTAACTCTTCCAGATGTTCGATATCATATCTTGAATCAAACTCGGAAGTTTTCTTATACCATTTTACCTTATGAAGAGGGTTATTATCAATATTGAAATCATAAAGATTAGAAATGAAATCTTGATTTTCCGCGCTTGTAAGATTCTCGCTTCTTAATTTTGAAATAATATTGAAGAAGTGTACAGCAACAAAATCTAAATATTTATGAATTATTTCTTGGGAGTATTCATAATTAGGATTTATGATAAAAATTAAATCCTTGATTATTTTGTTTGCTTCAACACATGCAGCATCAAAGTAGTTTTCCGCGGTCAATACAAAATTGAAAATATCGAATATTTCAGCAATTATGACTTCATTGGAAGTTATAGATGAAAATTTGAACTCAATTTTTCGTTTTAACGCAGTTGCTCTATAAACGCCAACAAGTCCTGACCAATAATCTAATTCTTTCCAATTCTTTGAGGATTCAATTATTGTGTCGTACTCACCTAAATATAAAAGGCATAAATGGTATAGTTTTGTAACAGAAAAACTAAACTTTTTATTTGTATTTGTTGGAATATTTGCCCCAGTATTTATTAACGTTTCGAAGTACTCTTTTGCTTCCTCATAATCGCTATTATAAAAATAGCATAGGGCAATTGCCAATTTAACCTTCGGTGATTGACGATCTGTTTCTTCGGCTTTTTTCAAGTAAGTTAATTCGTTAGCGAAATCCCTAAGTGCTTTAAATATTCGAGAATAATTGTATAGTAGTAAACTGTCCTTAGTTTTATATTTAATTACCTCTAAAAATCTGTCTTTTATGGAAATCACATCCTGAATATCATACTTGTTGTTTTTTCCAAGTGTTTTGTTCAAATCAGATATAAGAACATACAAGCTTTGGTCAATATCTTCAGGTATAAATTCTTCATCAAGTTCGGTAAGCCCTAATTGCTTGATTCGTGCAGATTGTTCAAGTATTTTGGATTTTCGCTTTTTGAGACCTTCTGTAATACTATTTCTTATCTCAATATTTTTTGGATTCGTTAATAGCAAATCACGAATTGAATCACTTAATTTGTAAACATCATTACCGTATTCATCTGTGCTTCTTATTATTAAGCTTGTTTTGGCAAGCTCATTTAATGATTCTATAAGGTCATCTCTGTCCATTTCGATGAAATCAATTAAATCAAGTCGTGTAGGTTGTCCAATTGCATAAATTGCTTCTAGCAATGAAATAGAATTGTTCTTTAGTGACTCTATAAGATTTTTGTAGGAAAATGAAGCGATGTCCTTTTGGGATTTAGATATGGAAGATTTAATGTCTCCACCATTTAAATACAAATCAATAGTAAGTCTAATTGCTAAAGGGTTGTTATTCGCTGCATCAGCAATTTTTTCCAGTTCATCTTGTTTAAAATCAAGTACACCTCTTTTTCTAAAATAGTTTCTTGCCAAGTTTACTGCGTGTCTCTTTACTAAAGGTTCTAAAGGGACTGTAGTAGCAGAATCTATTGAGATTCTGCTTGTCACGAGTAATTTCCACTTTAAAGGCAATAATTGATTAAATTCTATAAACTCTTTTTGAGAATCAACTAATAATGTTTCTAGATTGTCAATACAAATCAAAATATTTTCGTTTTCTAAATCAGTTAAGGCCTCATCAAATGAGCTAAACTGAAATTTATTGGAGTAAATTTTCTTGAGGTCTTCAAAAATTGAATCTTTAATTTGTTCTATACCACTAATAGCGTCTATCGTCTCAATTCCATTTGCAGTGAGTTTTTCGTTCTTTAAAGTACAAAATATTATTGCACTTAATTTTGCAGACCACAGAGGATTTAAAGATAAGTCTTTCAAATATTGAAGTACAAGAGCGGTTTTTCCAATCCCACCTGGTGCTACAATAGCTACCAGATTACTCCTGTTTTTAGATAAAACTGATTCTAGATCCTTAAATTCTTTATCCCTTCCAAGTAATCCTGTTATTTCATGATCAAAAGCCATGGGCAAAGTATTTGGAATTGCCCAATTCACATTAAACAACCATTCATCTGGTGGAGTATTTAAATTTTCTTCAATTGCAGAATTTAATGCGTTTCTAACTGAAGTTAAATTCAATCTCTCAATTAGTGGGTCGCTGGCTATTGTTGCAACTCTAAACCAATAACAATCAGGGAATGCACGATTGGGATGACTAACCGCGTTTCTGATATTAAATATTCCAAGAATTGAGCAGAGTTGTTTTAATTCAATCATTTGCGTGTGCAAACTTGTATTTTCCGTGATGCTTATTGCAAAATTGAATATTTCATCAAGATAACTTGCCTCAACTATTAAATTCAAGTTGTTTTTGTTTATGTCTCTTCCCTTTGAAGCCTCCCGTTCAACAATGGAATCCAAACTTGAAGCTGGGATATTATGTAAGACCTCATTGTCAATCACATAATTTCCTAATGATAATTCAAGCTCATAAATAACCATTGCTGTTTTAATTCTTAATTTCTGAGTATAATCCATTTTATCGATTTATATACGTTTTTTAAAATTTCACACAACTATATAACATCCGCAACTTTCTTCGTATATCCACCCTATTTTGGGTAATATCACGCAATAAATTAGCATAGTTGAGCCCCATTTTTCTAAATTTTTGTTTCAAACAAAGATAAAAGATATTCCCATAAATATGTTAATTATTCATGAATTGCTTAAAACCCTAAGTTTTACCCTCCGAGGTGGTTCGTTTAGCTAAGTCCGTTAAAATTTTATCCATGATGCTTAAAATTTTAACGAATTTGTCTAAAGCTTTATACATAGTATCCATAAACTTTGGCGACTTTACCTAAACTTTTAAGTCGTTTTCTCAAAGCTTTAGCCTTGATAGCTAAAACGACCACCTCTGCACCTAAAGGCTTGGCGCGACTGCTGGGTTTGCTTATTTTGTAACTTTACTAAAAAACAACACTAGCCCTTTAAAAAGTTTTTCTCCGTGCTTCTCCGTGTCTTCTACGTGTAACTCTGTGTCTAGCCTCTAACTAACTATCTACTGACCAATGTCCATTGATTACTTATATATTTTACTGCAAAGACGCAAAGGACGCAGAGATGAACCTTCATGATACTCTGTATATCTTAGTTTCTAGTCGCTAGCTGCTGGTTGTTTCACAGAGTTGCACAGAGCATTAGGAGGTTCATAGAGTCTCTACTCCGTGCTTCTCTGTGTCTTCTCAGTGTATCTCTGTGTCTAGCCTCTAGCTAACTGACTACCGACCACTGTCCACTGAACTAGCTAGTCACCAACTTCTTCCCTTTACTCTTTCTGATATTCACAGCTACCACTTTATATTCTGGGCACATAGCTTCCGTATCATGCTCGTCACTGGTGATGATATTGAGCATAACATCTGGGAAATGGAAGGTGGTACTCAATACGCCCTGTTTCACTTCTTCCGTAATGCGAGCCTTAATATCTACCTTGCCTCGTGGAGACTCTACGCAGACCATATCGCCTTCTTGGATAAAGTGTTTGGCGGCATCTTCAGGATGAATCATAATGACATCTTCCGTAAGAATTTGTGCATTGCCAGTGCGGCGTGTCATGGTACCACAGTTATAATGCTCGAGCTCACGATTGGTGGTGACGATATAGGGATATTCTTTTTTGTACTTTTTGAGTTCATTGCTTTCCTCCCAGTCAAAGTAGTGAAACTTACCCAAACCACGTGAAAATTGATCAATATGGATAATCTTAGCATCTGTACCATCAGGAGCTACAGGCCATTGTTTGCCATTGTTTCCTAGTTCGTCCCATTTCACACCTGCAAAGAAAGGAACAATTTGAGACACCTCTTCTAGCACATCCGCTGCATCATAGTCTGCCTGTGGGAAGCCCATTTTATTCATAATGTCCACGATGATTTGACCATCGGGTTTAGTGCCTTCGAGGGGCTCTACGACCCTCTGTACACGCTGAATACGGCGTTCACCATTGGTGAATGTTCCGCTTTTTTCTAGGAAAGAAGAGGCTGGAAGAATCACTGTGGCATACTTTGCTGTTTCAGTCATAAATATTTCTTGGACGACCAGTAAATCTAATCCTTGCATCGCTGCAATTACTTTATTGGTATTGGGGTCGGTTTGCACCACGTCCTCTCCCATGAGCCACAAAGCCTTTAGCTTGCCATGAATAGAGGCTTCAAACATTTCAGGAATTTTCAAACCTTTACCGAGTGGAATTTTCGTTTTATAAAATTGCTCGTAGTGTTTATTGATTTCTGGGTCGTAGGAACTGAGATAACCTGCGCCTTGATGCGGTTGACAACCCATATCAGCTGCGCCTTGCACATTATTTTGACCCCGAAGTGGATTGACACCTACTCCTTTGCGACCTATATTGCCTGTAATCATAGCCAAGTCTGAAATGAGCATGACGGTATAGCTACCTTGTGAATGCTCAGTAACTCCTAGTCCATGAAAAGACATGGCATTGCCTGCGGTGGCATAGGCTATAGCTGCCTTGCGAACGAGCTCTCTATCGACACCTGTTACTCTTTCCATTTCGTCGATATTTAGAGCTAAGATTTGCTCTTTGAATTCTTCGTAACCTTCGGTGCGCTGAGTTATAAAATCCTTAGCTTCCAGTCCTTCGAAAATAATGTAGTAGAGCATCATATTCAATAAGGCTACATTCGTACCGGGTTGCAATTGCAGATGATAGGTAGCATATTTTGCTATTTCGGTTTCACGAGGGTCTATGACTATTGTAGTTTTACTCTTCATCGCAAATTGCTTGAGCTTAGCCCCCGTGACAGGGTGTCCATCTGTAGGATTCGCGCCGATGATCATAATGCAATTGGTATGCTTCAAATCTTCTATAGAATTAGTAGCTGCTCCAGTACCAAAGGCTCGCTGCATTCCTAGAGCCGTAGGCGAGTGACAAACTCGAGCACAGCAGTCGATATTATTCGTGCCTATGACAGCACGGATAAATTTCTGCATCAAATAATTTTCTTCATTCGTGCATCTTGCGGAGGATATACCAGCTATGGCATCGGGTCCGTATTCATTTTTTATCGAAGTTAGTTTATCTGCTATGAAGTCATAAGCCTCGTCCCATGTGGCAGGAACCAACTCGCCATTTTTACGAATGAGAGGTGTTCGTATTCTATCGGGATGTTTGTAAAATGAAAATGCATAGCGACCTTTGAGACAAGTATGCCCTGCATTGACTTCGGCATCATAAGGTGCTCGTATGGATTTGACTTCGCCATTGAGGGTCGATACTTCTAAATTGCAACCGACTCCACAGTAGGTGCATATCGTTCTTGTTTTTTCTGTTCCTACAATCGATTTAGATTCAAAAACGTCCGAAATGGCGGATGTAGGGCAGGCCTGAGCACAAGCACCACAACTCACACAATCTGATTCCATAAAACTCGTCTCAAAGCTTTTGATAATATGACTATCAAAGCCACGTCCAGCCATAGATAGCACCAGTTCGCCCTGTACTTCTTCGCAGGCTCGCACGCAGCGATAGCAGTTGATACATTTGGAGAAATCAGAGGTCATATAAGGATGACTTAAGTCTTTTTCTCTATCTAAATGATTCTTTCCCTCTGGATAACGAACCTTGCGCACACCTACCTGAGCAGCTACATCTTGCAGCTCACAATTATTATTGACTTCACAGGTGAGGCAGTCCAATGGATGATCAGTCAAAACCAGCTCTATTATATTTTTTCTCAGTGTCAGAATAGCCTCACTATGGGTATAGATATAGGAGTTTTCCATCACGGGAGTATGACAGGAAGCTTGTGTTTTTCTACCGCCATTTTTCTGAAGCGCTACCTCTACACTGCACACTCTGCACGAGCCAAAAGGCTTAAGGTTGGGTGCATCGCAAAGGGTAGGCACATAATTGCTTTCAAAATACCGCTTGATAAATTGCAAAATAGTATCGCCCTCTTGGTATTCAAAAGCTCGGTCGTTGATAAATGCGATTTTTGTCATAGGTAAATAAATTATGTCTAACTAGATAAGTTGTGGTCTATTTTTAGGGTTCCTTTTATTATGAAAACAAGCTAAAATATTGATAATATGTTTTTCTTCATTTATTGTAAAGTATAATGAATGCGGAAATTTGTTTAGTTTCAGACTTCGAATATTTTTATAATGAGTTTTTAAATAAGGAGATTTTTGTAAAATTTCGTAGGCCGAACGAATTGTAGTTAAAAATTTTGTTGGCACATCTTTGCTGTAATTTGAATAGTAATCATACGTGTCTTCAATCTCTTTTTGAGCTCTAGGAGACACCTTGATTTTATAGTTCATTTTTCTTTTCTAATTGTTTTAAGGATTCTGCGGCAGTTATATAAGTTGACTCATCTTCTTCTAACCGTTGATCTAGAATTAACATCATCTCATCTGTCAGCTCATATGGATTCGTATCCTCTTCAATAGTTATAGTTATCGGCTTATTTTTATAAGCGGCTTTTATCGCATCAAGAATATCAGAATTTACTTCTAGCGCGGATTCTAAGTGGTAAATGGTGTGCATATTCGATATTTTATTTTAAATAATCTTTTAACTCCTCTTCGAAATACATCAAGGCATTTTTGATTGGTAAAGGTAAGCCGCCACCCAAGGCACATAATGAGCCTTTTTCCATGGTATTTAATAAATCGTTTAACAGAGTACGGTCTATTTTATAATCTTCGTTTTGTGCTTTTTTGAATAGTTCATATCCTCTGGTAGAACCAAGTCGACAAGGAAAGCACTTGCCACAGCTTTCATGCGCCGTAAATTGGAAAAGATGTTCAATATATTTCACTAAAGGAAAATCTTCTGGAATAGACACCACAGAAGCATGACCTAATAAAAATCCATGCTGAGAAAAAGACTCATAATCTACGGTCAATTCCTTAATTTTGCTTGTAGGAACCAAGCCTCCTAATGGCCCTCCAATATGCAAAGCTTTTACCTTATTGTGAAATCCACCGCCAAGTTCGTCGATAACCCTAGATAGAGATACACCCATATCTACTTCATACATGCCCGGTTTGTTAAAATGGCTATCGAGGGACACTAATTTCGTTCCAGTAGATTTAGCTGTACCTATGGAAGCATAATGGGCTCCACCTTTTTCTAAAATATATGGAATATTGGCGAGCGTCTCTACATTATTGACAACAGTAGGTTTATTGAATAAACCGACCTGCGTAGGGTAGGGAGGACGCACACGAACTTCTGGTCGCTGACCTTCAATAGAAGATAGTAAAGCCGTCTCTTCACCGCAGATATACGCCCCCATGGCTTTTATCACCTTGAAGTCAAAACTAAAACTAGATCCAAATATATTATTGCCTATTAAACTATTTTCTCGCAAAAAAGCGATACTATCATTGATTTTATCGACGGACTCTGGATATTCTCCTCGTATATAGACCACACCCCAATTGGCTCCTATGACATATCCTGTTAGAATCATACCTAAGAGTAATTTATGCGGTTGCTCTTCGAGTAAATATCTATCCGAATAAGCACCTGGGTCGCCTTCATCGGCATTACATACCACAAATTTATCGTCGGATTGGGTGTTTTTGCATGACTCTAGTTTAAATGCCATGGCAAATCCAGCACCACCTCTACCTCTTATCCCCGAAGCTTTGATTTCATTTAAAAGCTCATCGGGAGATTTAGAAAGTGAAGTTTTGAGAAGGCTATAAAACTGATTGAGGTCTTGGATTTTTTCTGTGAGAATAGGTGTGCCAATATGGGCTACAGCATATTTTTCGGTCGAGGAGGATTTAGTCTTTTTAATATCGGATAATCGTTCCACATCCTTGCCTGAATAGTTTTGACCATCGATATGAAAAGCGCTGTTTTCATGACACCGACCGAGGCAGCACATTTCACCTACCTCTTCGGCAGTAAATTCTTTTAGAATTTTGTCTTTTAATTTATCTTGAGTACGAGCAGTAAGACAAGCACTTCCATTACAGACATAAACTTTTTTGCCTTTATTCTCAGGTCTCAGAAAATCATAAAATGAAGTAGTTCCGTAAACTGTAGATTTCCCTACCAGAAACTCTTTACGCAGTTCCTCCATTTTTTCGATATCGGGTGTGCCTGTTTCCTGTGCGGCTATACCTAATTCTTCAAAAAGATTCTTATTCAATCCTTTTCTTCCTAGAAGATAACTTAAATTTTCTGGCATAAGGCTTACTTACTTTTTCTATGAAACTTTCTTAACTTACAAATTTAATATAGTTTGAGATTTCTTTATAAATAAAAATTTTGACGTACATTTGAGATTAAAATAAAAACAATAGTGAACAAATCAGCATTAGTATGCGGTGGTAGCAAAGGAATAGGTTTTGCTAGTGCTTTAAAGCTGGCAGAAATGGGATATACCATAACTCTTCTAGCTAGAAATGAGAGCGATTTAACGGATGCTTTAGCTAAGTTGCCAACTCCTAACGGACAAGTCCATCATTATATAGCAGCAGACGGAAATGATTTGAAAGGATTGGAAGCCAAAGTTGCTGCCAAAGCAATTGAAATAGGAAAGCCATATCTCATTTTAGTCAATAACTCTGGTGGTCCTGCAGCTGGTCCTGTGTCAAGTGCAAAGATAGAAGAGTTTGAAGCAGCATTTCGTCAGCATGTATTAGTTAATCATACACTCGTATCAATTCTTAAACAAGGGATGATAGACTCAAAATTTGGTAGAATCATCAATATCATATCGACTTCTGTGAAGCAACCCTTACCTAATCTCGGGGTGTCCAATACCATACGAGCAGCCGTGGCGAATTGGTCTAAAACTATGGCCAACGAATTGGCTCAGTTTGGAATTACAGTTAATAATGTGCTGCCTGGAGCGACAGCCACAGATAGATTAAACGCTATCATTGAAAATAAGTCTAACAAAATGAATTTGTCCAAAACTACCGTAGAAGAGGAAATGATCAACGAAATACCCATGAAGCGATTCGCAAAACCCGCAGAGGTAGCGGCAGCAGTAGCTTTTTTGGCATCAGACGAGGCATCCTATATTACAGGAATTAATATTCCGGTAGATGGAGGGCGGACTGCTAGTTTATAAATTTATAAATCCATTAAAATGACAAATAAAATTACAGCCACCATTCTAACATTCTTTCTTTGCTCAACCCTTTGGTGCCAGGACAGAGGGAAGGCGGATATTAAAAGTGAGTTAACGAAAGTAGAACCTGCAGCAGCAGAATTGGGAACTTTTGTCAGCAACACTCCCATGCATGATTTGACGATTTACCCCAATATGCCTAATATGGTCAAGCATGCTATTTTATTGGAATCTATGCCCAATGAAAAAATATTAAAAGTCGAGTTTTATGCGGTTTTGAGTTCAGAGGTGGATTATTGCAATAAACATTATCTCTTGGGTGATTTTGAAATGAAAAACCTCGAGGGATACGGCTACCCTTACTATATTTTTAACACGAATTCTCAGATAATATCGACGAAAATGGGTTGTGAGACGAATGCGAAAAAAGTGATGAATGTGGCTTCTGGTAAGACTGAGACTGTAAAGTATGTCAGTTTAATGCCTATAGTGATATATGCCCCCAAAAATATCGATATAAAGTATAAAATTTGGAAACAGGATCTTAAAGAATTGGATGCTAGGAGTTTCTAGCTTTGTTCTTTGTGAGTTAGTTATCATTTTTATCAATTCCTAACCTCTTTTTTAAGTCAAAGTTGATAAATTTGCACTATTAAAAACTTGTATAATGAGCCAGCAGAAAAATTTCGTTTCTCTAAAAGATGAAACTATTCGGATGTTTGACAATCCTATTTTAGATTGGATGTCGAGAATACATTGGGTAACTCCGCTTATTGTTTGGGTGCCTGTCGTTCTCTATTGTTTGTATCAGGCTATTTTCGTCTATCAGTTTGGGTTTATAAAAGTTCCAGTTTTATTTTTAATAGGTCTTTTTATCTGGACCTTATCAGAGTATTTCGTACATAGATTTATATTTCACTATCACCCTACGAGTGACTTTGGGAAACGAATTAGTTTTCTTATGCACGGCGTTCATCACGATTATCCAAATGATTCCAAGCGATTAGTGATGCCTCCAATCATGTCCATAATATTGGCAATTCCTTTTTATCTTTTTTTCCACTTCGCCTTTGGCGGCGGCGGTGCCACATTTGCAGCCTTTGCGGGCATGGTGGTTGGTTATCTTGTATATGATATGATGCATTATGCCTTGCATCATGCTAAGTGGAATAATCCATATTTTGAGAAGCTAAAAAAACATCATATGGCTCATCACTATGTCCATCCAGATGCAGGATTTGGAGTGAGCAATATGTTCTGGGATGTGGTATTTCATACCGAGTTAGAAGAAGCCCGCAAAAAGGCTCATGGTGAATAGTTTAATTTAACAATAGCGAATTTGAAAATAGCCGTCTTCCCGGGGTCTTTTGATCCTATCACAATAGGTCATGTGGATATTGTCAAGCGAAGTATTCCGCTTTTCGATAAAATCATAGTAGCTATCGGGGTCAATACTCAAAAGAAATATCTCTTTACTCTCGACCTGCGTAAGGATTGGATACAGAAAGTGTTTAAGGATTGTCCTACTGTGGAGGTGTCACACTATAATGGACTCACGATTAATTATTGCAAGGAAATAGGCGCAGAGTATTTATTGCGAGGTATACGATCCGCTTCCGATTTTGAATATGAAAAGACAATAGCTCATCTCAATCATAGTATGGAATCAGGTATTGAAACTATCCTCATGCTTTCTCCTCCTGAGTACTCTTCAATTTCATCTACCATTGTTCGTGAAATCATACTAGGCAAGGGCGATGTGAGTAAGTTCGTGCCGAGGGAGATAGTAGGTGACTTATATAAGGTAACCCTATAATGTTATTTTTCTTCTCGAAGCTTCGTCAGTAATTCATTAGCTTTGGATGTTATCCATTGCTTTTCAGCAATTCGCTCTGTTTGATTGATTTCAAATAATATACTTTCTGCCTTTTTAATATCTATAGTTTTATTTAATCGATTGAGAAATCTCATAAAATTATTATTCGATTCCTTGTAGACTTGATTTATAGTTTCATTTCTGTGAATATAAACTTTAAAAGCGTTCAAATAATTGTCTACCAAAACTCTTTCTCCCATTTCATAGAAGCTCATTACTTGTAATCTTCGTAACTCTAAATCTTGAAAAACATCAAAAGTTTTGTAGGTAATGAGAATATCTAATACTCTTTGATAGTCTTTTGCAGCAAAGGCGAATTTAGCATCACATAATCGAAGCGTCATGCCTATTTCACTGCCTAAATGAGATATTTTATTCTCTGCGAAAACTTCATCAAACCACTCTTTGGAGTCATATCGAATGCATAACGTAGCCAGGTTTTTTATGGTTTGTATACTCAAATTGGTGTAAAACTCGGATTGAACCTTCGTGACCATCAATTGAAAGAGTTGGAGGATATGGTGCTGTGTAAGCCCCCAACTGTTATATTGAATATAGAGAACATTGATAGTGGTAAGAAAGCAATTTCTTAGGCTAGAAGCTGAGATTTTTAGTTCTACTTTTTCTAATAAATTAAGAACTTGTATGTAAGAATCTTTATGCTTATATATATTCAGAGTAACTAATTCCTTGAGCAAATTTAATTCTGGTTCGTCCACTTGAAAAATTCGCATTACCTCAAGTAATTTTTCAAAATAAGCTATCTGTTCTTTATCATCCTTATTTTTAATATGTCCTACGGTCAGAGATGCGCAGATATCTTCGAGGCATCGATATAGAAAATCATGAACATTGGCTGCACTAGGCACATAAAACTGAGAAATACCTGCTCGATAACTGGCTTGCTCATTTATCTCAGATAGATATATCTCTAGTTGATAGCGAAGTGGGTTGGTAATTTCAGGATTATTAATCGCGTTTTTAGTGAGCTCTAAAAAGTAATTTTTATTTGAATTGGGGTTGTAATGATAAATACTTAAAAGCATATTTCTCTTAGCCTCTTCCATATTATTATAAAGAGCTTCTGCTTCTATTGCTTTAATTACCTTATCTATGAATTCCTTAGAAGGTTTTCTTTTATGTATAGACTCGTATAATACCATTGGCTCTTGCTCTGCGTTTTCTATGAATTCAGAGATAAAAGCCCTAATCTCCAACTCATATAAAGTCCAGTTGTATTTTGATATTTTGGGCCTGATATCAATTAAAAGGCGGGCAAGATGGTATATTTTTTTATCTAATTTCAATAGAATGTTTTTAAAATGTAATGATTCAAATTGCTGAAAATCTATTTATTATGTTTTAAACTACTTCAAATTAAACAAATATAAAATATTAATCATAGAAAAATGTAATTTTATAACATAAACACAAGTTGCATCTTTGCAGTAAAATTATTTAAATCTAAAAAATTATTTATATGAACAAGAAGTTAATTTTCGCCCTAATAGCGCTGATACTTATAGGAATATTTTACTGGGTATGGAAAATGGTTCCAAATTCTGAAACGAGCTACAAGACCCAAGTTATTAAAATGAACGACTCTACCTATTTAGTGAAATGGGATACCCCAGCTGTAGCGCCTAAGTCATACAAAGTTAGTTTTAATCACCAAGGTGGTCAAAAGGTTTTATTCCAGTCTAATACACTTAATTCTATCCTTCTTCAGAATTATAAATTTGTAAAAGATGTGGTCGTAGGCCCTGCGAATTCTATCGCTACACCCATTATAGCCGAAGTTGATATAGATATTGTATCTATGGATGCGGCATTAAACCTTAATCCTATATTGGCTAGTAGCGATGTACTGAGTGGCAATAGCGGATTGGCTAGTGGCTCAGCTATCAATCAATTTTTAGATACTTATGAAGATGATTGTACTCAACTAGGTAGTATTAAATATAAACTAAATTATTTAGTGGCTAATTCAATTAATTATACAGAGCCCGGCAATTCCATTGAAGTGAATAGCAGCGAGGATATCAATCAGGACAATAAAATAGATCAAGAGTCGAATATTAAAAATGCAATTCAGGTTCTTCCAGCTTTCAATGGAGTGAGAAAAAATCATATTATTCGACGTCTTAAGTGTAATTAAAGCTTAGCCGCCCCCATCGGCAATTATCTAAGCATTTAATCTAACTTTAGTTAAGCTTTTAATGAGTGCAAAGTCACCTATAGGCGAAGCCTTGCCCATATTATTCACCTAAAATTTATATAAAATGAAAAAATAAATCACAATTCAACAACTCAATTCTAAAACGAAAAGTAAAAAAATAGATCGATTTGAGATTGCACTAACAAACTCTGGCACAAGATTGAAACTGATATAGTCAAACAACAATTTTCAAATACTTATGTTTTTCTTACCAAGTTAATAAAAAAAATCATTAATCAATTAAAACAAATCAATATGATACCCATATATGACAAGGATGACTTAAAGTCCATTCTTTGGATTAAATATTTAGGCTTCGGACTCATTATACTATCCCTTTTGATTCTGATGTCAGAGATAATAATAAAATTATGGAAACTATGATACCTAAGTCTGCTTTAGATATTTCACATCTTATGAAAATGTATGATTGTCCACTAGCAGCGGAGTCCATTGTGAGGCTAATTGCAAATTATTGGGAGCAATATCGCGATCAGAGTAGTGAGAACATATTGCACCTAGCATTAAGCAGAGCACAGCGCTATACGGACAATTTATGGCAACCACTTTCAGACTCAAGTTGTGGACAAGGTTACAATTATGGTCTCATGATAAAAAAGAGCGGAAAACCCTATAGTCGTCCACTCCAGTTGTATTATCCTCGAGGACTTTTTCCTCTTTGCTGGTATGAGAATTATGAAAAACTTGCCAAGTTAACTGGCTATGACATTTTGCTTCAACCTGATTTATTGCTCACCGCAGAAGTCAGTGCAGCCGTTTTGATACAAGATATAATTCATGGTGTATCGGTATCTGACGAGTATAATACTTGCTCACCCCTAAATCTAGGTAGAGATATCTAGGGATTTACAAGGGTAATAATATGAGATAGTTTTGCAGTACAAATAATTACAAAGTCATAAGCAAATCCGGATAGCATGTGATAATGTAAACAAGTTCCTGACAAACTTTAAAAAAGCCAGCGTCGGTATCCGAAAACACGAGAGCAGAGTAGGATAAAAAACAAAATTCACTATCTTTTAAAAGTAAAATAAGATAGGGGTAAAAAATAAATTTTTAAACTTTTAAATTTTAACGAAATGAAAAAAAATTTAGCAATTATAATAACAGTATTATTTATTCAAGTCACCTCAGCACAAAATCCAAACACATGTTGCCCTCCCATAATAAAGGATGATATCTACCAAAATTTATTTAAGACTGAACAAAATCCAGGGAACATTTTGTCTCCTTACTACTTAACGTTTAAACCCACAAATGCGTTTAAAAATAAACTTTCAGCATATGTCAAGTACCTTATGCAGTTATGTCCTGGAAAAAAATTTGTAGTTACCTACGAAGTTTTTAAGGTAAATGCTCCTGGTATTCCTCCTAGTAATCCAAAATATGTATGTACGGAATGGTATATATTTCAAACTGGTAATGAAGCAATTGGTGATGTCCAGTTTGGGTCAAATGCATACTGTGTAGCAGCAGAGGCAAATCCTTCATTACAGGGCAAATGGTTTCAGGTTGGAGAAACTTATTGTTTTAAAGTGTCTGTAGCCAGTGAACCAAGTCCAAATTGTTTTTCAAATAATTGCCAACCTGGCCTTTTTTGGGTTAAGTTTAATAATCCTGTAAGTGGAATTGCCAAAAATTCAAGTGGTGCTGGCGTTCCTAAGTTTGAAGTCTATGATGAATCTGGTTTAAAACTCTCCAAGTAAAAGTAAGTGTATCGAGTTAACCGAAAATCGTTTCTTAGCAAGATAAACAGAGTAGGTACATTTTAAAATTACAAAATATTAAATTTCAAATTATGAAAAAAATTATCATGCCAATCACAGTATTAATAGCTTCAGTTCTCCTTTTTTCATTTGCATTGAACAAAAACTTCAATGTTGAAACCATCAAATTTAGATGTAATGTGAGATTGGGGACATCGACCTTTGTTGAGGTTAAGTCAACTGGCAATACTGGAGCATGGGTTAGAGTCACAAATTTTGGCAGTTATGACCAAAAATTCGGCCCCATCGCTAGTACTACCTATAATACGCCAAGCTTGAACCTTACAACAGGAGCTACCTACAATGTATCAATTGTAGATATCAATGGTACCATGCTACATAAGCCAGGTGGGGGTACAATGCAATGGAATTTGGTAGCACCAGATTGCAATCCTAGAAGGCAAGAATTACACATGAATCATGATATTAAGCCAAAACAATAGAAATCTAAAGTAAATCTCGACCACGCCGAAAAACGAGTTTAAATAATCGAGTAGGCTTTTTTAAACTAAAAATTATTTAAAATGAAAAAAACAGTAAAATTGTATTCATTAATCGTATTTCTAACAGTGTCCATTGTTAGTGTATTCGCAGCTCCGAGATTTGGTTTGGCAGGGCAAGGAACACCAAATTATAAGTCAGATGGAACCATGATTTGCGATCCTGGTTGGCACTGGTGCAAGACAATGTATATGGAAGTAGGAATAAATCGTTCGGATTTATTTATTTTTGAAGCAACAGAAAATGGCGACATTATAGTGACCCTTCCTGCAGATTTTCACAAGCGATTTGCAAAAATGTTGAACAAAAATGTACTGACAATTTCGCATAACGTTATGTTAGATTCTAAGTTAAGTGAACTTTTAAAAACAGACTTAAAAGTTAGCAATTTAGATGGCAATATCGTAATAAAACCTGGACAATTTAAATTAGTCAAAGGTAAAGAAGGTCGCATGTCAATTAGCTTAAGAAGGCATGATTATGTCGGTCATGTAACACTTCTAAAGTAATTTGCTTCGCTCGACCCTGCCGAAAAACGAGTATAAATAACCGAGTAGGCTTTTTTCCATTTAATTTTTTTCTATGTTCAAATTGAAATTCAAATTATTTCTCATGGCAGTTGTATTTGCATTAAGTTATATGCTAGTATTGACTTCCTGCTCCAATTCTCTACCGCCATCACCATGCGTGGATAATGCTAGCAATGAAACTTCTAATATATGGAGCGGACTAGGCTCGCTTGGCTATCAAATAGAGTCCATCACAGGATGTGTAGAAAAGAGAATCGACTTTGCAGTAACAGCCAACAAGACACTATGTTCTGTGGGATTTCAGGGAAATGATAGTGCTTTCGCTACTAATAATCCATACAAGATTCAAATCCTACAAGTGAACGCAAGTGGTGGTATGACTTTAGTATATACTGGAAGTCAAGTAATGCAAAATTTCGCATGGCACAATCTGACAACTCCTGTCACTTTAACTCCTGGGAATGTCTATATTGTTATTGTTTCTTTGACCAATCCTGCACCTTCTTATCATCATAGTTTTCTGCATTACAAGCATCCAAGTAGTTCACTAATTCCTTATCCTCGCTCATTCGGCAGTCTGACAATGATAGCTAGTGTTATGAGTCTAGGATCCCCTTGCACAAACAATGGAGATGAAACACTTCCTATGATTAAGCTAATTATGTACTAAGAATTTATAAAACTCATGAAAAAAACAATATATACTTTTTTGGTCCTTGCTACAAGCATTCAATTATCTAGTCAAATCGTGATTCATAAGATTGATAGTATGGTTATGAAAGGTGAGCATAAAACTCTTTTCTGTAGGGATAGTTTTGGTAAAAATTATCAGATAGTGTTAAAAGAGCAAACGCTAGATAGTTTGCACGCAAAAAATAGCTATGAACCGTCCAATATCTATCCTTCAGATACCTCAACCAAAACTGCAATGAATGATAAACCTAAGGAAAAATATCATCAGTTTAATACCAACCTAGGGTTAATGTTAGGTTCTATATTTGAATGGAATAATACAGCAGGTACTCCAGACAAAACTGGACTGGCATTTAATATTGGCTTAGACTTTACTCATAGATACAATAAACCAACTTCAAAGATTAGTCTATCTAATGAACTGCACTATGTATGGTCTGTGCAGAAAGATGGTCTGTTAGATACCAATCATTTTCAAAATGGTCAAGATGAGTTGATGACGCTGCATGATTGGTCTATAGGCTTTACAGAAAAGAATAAGTGGAATGTTAATTTGATAACAAAGTTTAGTACTTCACTATTTCATACTTTTGATGGTAATTATTTTGCTGACATTACAGGACTAGGTCGTATTCGCTCTCCATTGAGCCCTTTTATCATTAATTTAGCTCCTGGGATTAAGTATAATGTAAACGATGATTTTAGAATTTCTATATCGCCATTCTCTGCAGAGCTATATGGGGTAACTAATTCAGAGATTAGCTCCAAAGGCATTTATATTACGGATACCTTGGCTGGTGGACAATATAAGAAAGGAATCATCCGTAAAGAAGGAGTCGAACTGAATCTTTGGTTTGATAAACAAATTAAGGAATGGCTAAACTTTCAATGGCGTTTGACCCTATCGAGTGATTATAAGCAAGGATTCTTGAATAATGCAGTGGCTGACGGTTTGTTTATCACCAAGCTAAAACTAATTAAAGATATCTACGTCACTCATAGATTTACGCTAAACGCCGACTTATTCTCAAATCTGACCAAACCATTCATGACTCAAAATATACAATTGAGTTATAGTAAAAGTTTTTAGTGATTACTAAAAGTAAAAAAACATATTATCCTATCCCCAATTGCTTATACCTATGCTTTAGAGTTTTTTGGTATTCTAACTTCAGTTCACTAGTCATAAAACTTTTATCTATGACGGTTTTCATTTCAGGTAGAGCGTATTGAAATAACTCGAGGGTATTGTCAAGAACTTTTTTCCCAAGTCCACTATTCTCAAAGGCAGAGAGAAAGTCATTGTAGTTCAATTTTCGCTTTTTGCCATTGAGTGTAAGGGCGAGCTCTTCAGGATCTTTGGGATTGACTAGGGCAGTTGGGACTAAATCATAAGCTGGACTGAGACTCATACCCTGTCCTTCTTTTTCCAAGAGGGAAAAATTTTTCAAATGCATATCAGCATTTCCAGTGAAGAAACTAAACAATACTTGCTCATAAAAATTACTGACATCAAGAAGTGGCGATGAGGAGTATTTCAATATTAGCTTAGCGACTTGTTCATGACTGCCCTTGTATTTGTCTTCGGTCATGCGTTCGCAGAGCTGGCACATGTCTTCCATATGCAGCTTACCCTGACGTGTTCTGTCCACACGCTTAGTTATATAGCAGAGTGTCCCATCCTCGAGATAGATAAGGCTATGCGGAACTGTGGCTATACCGCATACATTCGCCATATGCATAGTCGCACTCTCTAGCTCGGGGAGCTGCTTATAAAACTCGGAAGGTGGCTTTAATATGTAGTCGCCATAGAGTCCTACTATAGTTAGTTTTTTGACCCAATTTTTATCTTCTTTTCGATGCAAACTTAGCGATACCTTCGCTTGTACGCCTGTGACTGCCATTTGACTTTGTATCACTTGTGTCGCGAGGTCTTGGAGATTTGAAAGTTTATATTTTAATTGTGGCGTATGCAGCTGTCCATAAAAGCGTTTATTGCATGCTTGATGCAAGTAGGTATCTTGCTCATGCAATGGCTCATAGCAATGCAGACAGCGTCTCCCATAAAATAAAGCAGCCTCTTCTACACGCTCTGCGTTTTGGTTTCTTGCTAAAAATTTCTTCTTATAATTCTTCATTTTTGATTACACTTATAGCTCCTATGGTATCTTGACAGCACGTCAGCAGGAGACCCATTCTATCTCTATAATTTATCTTCCAATTTTTTTCTACTATATCGAGCAGCCAACCTTCTGGTATGAGACCATCAAAGAAAGAAAAGAGCGTTTTGCTTTCATAAGTTTCAGCCTGCAGTGGCATTGTCATACTAATTGGCTCTGATTTTTCAGCTTTTAAATAGTCTTCATCATATTGAAAATAATACCCCTCTTCATTTTCATAAATGATACCACAGTACTTATTTTTATATAAGACTTTTCCACTCCTATTCATATTTATTTATTTAATAATTTTTCTCTATTCATATGCACTGGACCTAATTCCTCGCCAAATAGTCGGAGTACGTCGTTTACTTTATCCATTCGTAAGGACAATTTGCCTTGTTCCAGATCCCTAACAAACCGCAGTCCTACACCAGCTTTCATAGCCAGTTCTGGCTGAGTTAGCTTGTTTTGTTTCCGTTTTTGTTTGATATGTAAACTTAAATTGGTTAGATTTTCTTTCATACTTATATCATTTATGGTACAAATATACAATGTTTTGATTAATTAATACCACAAATGGTATAAAAATGCGAATTTTATCAATTAATATACCCTTTAAGATATAATTATTCATTTTCCTCGTCGTTATTCATTGGGTCAGATTCTAATGAATAAATCGGGTTTATATTTATTATATTTGCACTCGCAAAATGGCTCCGTGGCGCAATTGAATAGCGCATCAGATTTCGGCTCTGAGGGTTGGGGGTTTGAATCCCTCCGGGGTCACTAAAAAAGTAATCAGTTTATAGTCGCAGTAAAATAGTCATACTGTGACTGTAACTGAAAGCTGTGATCTGATATATATGACCTCATACTTCAATATTGGTGGCGTTCCTGAACATTTTAATATTCCTTTACGAAAGGCTATTGACGAAGGAGTTTTTAGTCTTAAAAATATGGAACTCATATGGAAAGACTATAAAGGTGGGACAGGTGACCTAGTCAAGGCAATACGCGAAAAACAAATCGAGATAGGTATTCTACTGACCGAAGGTGCAATTAAGGCTATAGCAGATGGAGCACCGATGAAAATAGTGCAAGTCTATGTCAATTCTCCTTTGTACTGGGGTATTTATACTGGCAAGAATTCTTCGATTTTTAAGTTGGAAGATGCGGTAAACCCTGTTTTCTGCATTAGTAGATATGGCAGCGGATCACATCTTATGGCATATTTATTATGTCGAAGGCAAGGATGGGAAACTAAAAATATAGACTTTGTAGAAGTAGGAAATTTTTCTGGTGCGCTCAAAGAGTTTAATCATAATCCAAATAGGCTTTTTTTATGGGAGCGCTTTATGACTAAGCCCTATTTAGATAGTGGCACATTGCGAAAAATTGACGAAATTCCTACTCCGTGGGCTTCATTTAGTATTGTGGTTCATGATGATTTATTAAGAGAAAATGAAGATAAAGTGATTGAGTTATTGAAACTAGTATCTGATTACACTTATAAATTCAAACAAAATACGCTAGACTCTATCGATTATATTTCCAATTATTTTGAGTTTTCAGTGTCAGATATGAAGAACTGGATTCAAGACACGGATTGGAATTATTTATTGGATGTTCCTTACCCAAAACTGGAAATAGCCCTAAATTTTCTAAAAGAAGTTCAACTTGTAGATAATACTTTTAATCTTCACACTCTTTGTCCTGATGACAATTTTTGGACGAAATGTTCGTTATAAGACATTAAAAAACTGTTTCAAACAAGATGAATTATATCTCGCACTTCTATTCTTTGGAAAATAAAAGTGCGTATTCTTCTTTAGGAGTTCTTTTACCGGATATATTTCCGCGTTTTTCATATTTTCATAATAAATTTTTCTTAAGATTTGATGTATCTAAACTTTCTATAGAGGAGGAAGAAATTTGGAGAGGAATTACAGTTCATTATAGTGATGATATATTCTTTCACGAATCTACCTTTTTTAAACATGGTATGCAGAGAATAGAGGAAGAAATGAAAAAGGATCCATGCTTATCTAATTTAAAAAGAAAGTATTTGATATCACATGTATTATACGAGTTAATTTTGGACCATTTAATTATTCAGCGTTTCCCAAATATAGTTTATGAAATTTATAACCATTTAGAAGTTGCTGATATTGGTGTCCTAAATTCGTTCCTAACCAAAATAATTGGAGAAATTAACGATATTCAAGTATTTTTGGAGTCGTTTAATAGATTTTTAAATAGAAGATTTTTAAATTTTTATAAAGTTGATTGTAATTTGGTGAAATCGCTTCATATGGTGTCAGGGAAAATTAGCCAATGGGAATACAATGATTTGATGGTAGATAAGTTTACTGAGATCATAAGAAAGATGAAAAATGAGATTGACTTTGATGAAGTATTTGATAGTATACTTAAACATAAAGAGATAGCGTGAGGCGATTATTATTGATTTGGTGCTTGATTTTTGGTTTTTCGGATTTAAGCAGTCAGGCTGTTCGAAAATATTCTAATGAGTTTTTGAAAATAGGTGTGGGAGGAAAGTATCTGGGAACAGGTGGGTCACTGGTAAGCTCAGAGTCAGACCCCGCTACTGTTTTTTATAACCCAGCAGGAGTCGGAGCGTTCGATCGAGTAGCAGTTTCAGCTATGCACAATTCCTATTTTGCTGGTATTGCTAATTTTGATTATGCAGGCGTGATTTTTCCTTTAAAGTATCGGCAAAATATCGGAGTTAGTTTGATACGTTTCGGAATAGATAATATCCCCAATACCATTCAATTGTATAACCCCGACGGCAGTATCAATTATGATAGAATAAGCTCTTTTTCCGTTTCTGATATGGCGCTTTTTTTAAGTTTTGGTAAAAGAGTACGAGATACTCAAGGATTGAGTTTTGGAGGCAATGTAAAAATTATAAAGCGCGATTATGGAAGTTTTGCAGGCGCTTGGGGATTTGGGATAGATGCAGGAGCACAATATACTTCCGATAAGTATAGTTTTGGCGTTTTTCTTCAGGATATTACTACTACTTTTTCAAGTTGGAATTTTTCTTTCGATGATTCTACTAAAAAGGTGTTTGCTGCTACAGGTAATGAAATTCCAACATCATCTAGTGAGATAACTTTGCCTAGTATACATTTTGGTGGTCAATATAATTTTTTATTTGGTAATGGTAAACAATTAAAGTTTTCTCCTATGGCTAAGATTACAGTTTTCACAGAAAAGCGCAATGTGCTTCTGCCAGGTCCGGTTAGCGCAGATGTATCATTAGGTGGGGAATTTGGAATATATAACATTGCCTTTATAAGATTTGGATTGAATAATTTTACGAAGGCAGTGAACGATCTCGGCGAAGATTATTTAAGTTTTATTCCCTCTGTTGGAGCAGGCTTTAGACTCAATCAATTTGATATTGATTATAGTTATAACAATGTAGCCAATGCAGGGATAGGTCTGTACTCACATGTATTCTCCTTGTCATACAGATTCAAGAAAAAAGATAGATATAGCAGACCAAATGTTGCACCAGAAAGTAGTCCATCTAATCCAAGCTCTCCGGTCAATACCGATAATGTTCCAGTAAAATTAGATTAGGCCTATGAAGAAAATTTTACTTCTAATATGTACAATTTTAGGGTTAATAACAAATGGTCAAGCACCTTATGGTCATGAGTGGATTGATATTTCAAAACCGCATTATAAAATTCCATTATCCGTCACGGGCATTTATAGAATTCCGTATTCGTTCCTTCAGACAAATTGTCCCGAAATAGCTAATGCTGCAGCTAGTGAGATCTGCATTTACAATAATGGTAGACAAGTACCTATTTATCTTTCTTGGACTAGTACCCCTAATTCAGCAGACTTTATTGAGTTTTATGGCAAAAGACTCGATGCAGATGTAGATAAGAGATTGTATGCTGATTCAAATCATGTTTTAAATCCTTATGCCAGCCTTTTCAAAGATACCAATTATTATTTCCTAACTTTGAGAACTGGGTCTAATTTGCGTATAATTCAGTTAACCAATGATACGACAAGTATTAGTAACCCTTATCTTGATTATTGTATTGGTTTGGCTCTAAATCAATATAAAGTGGCTTATAGCGATGGTCGAAGATGGTATTATTCGGCTACTCAATATTCCGTGAGACCTTCATATGACATTGGTGAAGGCTGGGGAACGAATGCTTATACTAGTTTAAATTTTACAACACCTAGTTTTATTAACACTGCTGGATTGAACGCTAAGCTTAAGGCGAGACTATTTGCTAGAAATGAAGCTAACCATAATCTTGAATTTAAGATGAATGGTATCAATGTGGGAACTCAAAATGCATCAGGAAGTACATTGGTTAATTTTGATGTGGAAGTAGCAGCTAGTAATATAACATCGAACTCGACTAGTTTGACAATAACTCCACTTATACCAAACAATCATGGTTATTGTCTCGGTTTTGCCTCCTTGACTTATCCAAGAGATTTTAATTTTAGCGGATTGAACCAATTTAGTTTTTCACTACCTGTTTCTTCTGGTTCTGTCCGTTTTCAAATCTCAAATTATAATTCAAGTAATGAAGTAGTGCTGTATGATTTGATTAATAATACGAGAGCGATTCATCAAGCCTCGTCCTCGCATCGATTTCTAGCAAATATGCAAGGTGCTAATAGTTTACTCCATATTGCTCATCAAGCTTCATTGTTAACTTTGCCACCTATAAGCAAGTATAATTTTTCTAATCTATTAAATCAGAGGGGAAATTTTCTTTTGATTGCAAATAGAGCTATGCAGTTTGACTCTAGTGGAGCAGATATTATTCAGCAATACAAAGTGTATAAGGAGTCTGTCGCAGGTGGATCATTTCAAGTAGTGGTCGCCTACACGGACGAATTGCAAGAGTTTTTTGGTTATGGTCAACCAAAGCACCCTTTAGCTATTCGTAAATTTATTCAATGGTCTCAATTATGGGGTGGAGAAAAGCCCAAGCATGCAATGCTTGTAGGTAAAGGATTTGCAGCGAATAGTTTGTTTAGCTCTGTAGGAGCAAATTATAATAACAATTTCATACCGTCCTTCGGTCATGCGCTGTCAGATTATCATTATGGAACTATGGATGGATCAGATATCCAATTCTTAGGCATTGGTAGATTGGCTGTTACGAATGGTCAAACAGTAAAAAACTATTTGGATAAGCTCAAGGAGTATAATGCGGAGTATTACGCAACTTCTGATTTAGACCAAAACCCTAATAAGAAAGAATACATGAAATGGGTAGTGCATTTAGGTGGAGGAACTGGAGCAGAACAACAAGCAGATTACAGAGCTAATTTAAGAGCTTATGAAGCTTTAGCAAATGACACTCTTTACGGATCAAAAGCTTTTTCAGTTTTTAAAAATGGCCCAGACATTTCAGAAGATGTCACCTCAGTAGATTTAACAAATAGAATAAATAATGGAGTCGGTCTTATTACATTTTTTGGACACTCCTCCGCTACGATATTTGATGTGGGCATTGGAGAGCCTACCACCTTTACTAATAAAGGCAAATACCCAATTTTCTTGGCAAACGGTTGTAATTCTGGCTTCTTCTATGGAGGTGGTTTATCGTATTCTGAGAGTTTTATTAATTTGAAGGATAAAGGCGCAATAGGCTTTATAGCTACAACCAATACTGCATTAGATGCCGCCTTATACCAATACGGGTATGCTTTTTATGAACAATTAACTAGGAATAGCTATAATTCGACAATAGGACAAGTGGCTAAAAATGCGAGTGCATCTCTATTGTCTAGTGGTAATGTAAATTATCTTAATACTACATTCATGGAGTTTAACCTCAATGGTGATCCTTCGGTACCTATGACACAGTATTCGAAACCAGACTACTATATAGATGCAAGTTCCGTCATATTTCCTGCGTATAATTTAAATACAACCATTGACACCTTTCCTATAAAAATTATTGTTCAAAATTTGGGCAAGGCTATTAATGGCAATATAAAGGTAAAAGTAGAACGAATTAATAACGGAAATTCAGCTATATATGAGAAAATAGTTTCAGCTCCTATTTTCAAGGATACCTTTATATTAAGTATCCCAATCAGAGATCAAAATTTCGGGTTAGGTATCAATTCATTTAATATAAAGATAGATGCTGATGAGACCTATTCAGAAATTTCAGAGGCTAATAATGAAATTAAAAACATAGGGAATTTATTAATTGAGAATGATGATATTATCCCAATATTTCCCTATGAATACTCTATAGTATCGACCAACACGGCTAAGCTTATAGCCATGTCTACATTAATTAATAGACCTACAAGAAGTTATGTTTTCCAAATAGATACAAGTGAGGATTTTAATAGCACATCTTTGAGGACATTTAAATCGGATGCTACTAATGAGAGTATTATTTCTTGGCAACCGTCTTTGGTGTTTCAGGATTCAATGGTCTATTATTGGAGAGTAAGTAAGGATTCATTGCCAGGTCAAGGATATCGATGGAATAATTCTTCTTTTGTGTATATTCCAAATCAACCTCTAGGGGGCTGGAATCAATCACACTATTATCAATATCTAGATAATACCTATAAAAATATTATACTTAATTCTACACGTCGATTTCAATTTGTCAATGATGTCAAAAGCATTTCATTTAAAATTAATGGAAGTAATAATGTGTATGATACAGAATGGTATTTAAACAATGCAAGGCAGGCTGTCTTGCGAGAAGCAGGTCGAATGACTAATGGAATTTTTGTAATATGGATAGATGGCAAGTCTGGAATAGCCAGACAAAGTATGGACTCCAACTATGGCTCCAGAATTTGGGGAAGCTATGGCTCCATACAGTTCGGATATCCAGGATTACCTAGAGAGGGATTTGTTTTTCAAGATACAGGCTTAACACCTGCGAATCACCCTATGCCTAATACTCCTTGGTCAACTGTATTGCTTAGCTTTATCAATCAAGTGCCAGATGGCGATTATTTAATCTTCTATTCTAATAAACGTCCTGTATATCCTGCGTGGAGTGCTGATTTGAAATCTTATTTTTTCAACGCAGGGTTTTCTAATTTGCAACAATTAGTTGATGGCACAGTGGTTGCTCCCTTCATATTTGGCTATCGAAAAAATACTCCTAGTTTCCCCATATATCAAAAATTAGGCATCAATTATACTGGTTTTACCACAGGCGATATGTTCATCAATGGAAGTTGGAAAGAAGGGTACAAAGAATCAGTAAGTGCTGGACCAGCCAGAAAATGGCAAACCTTGAGTTATAAAATTGAGCCTACTGAGATGGCTAGTCAAGATATCAATTCAATTGAGCTTTACGGTATTCGGGCAAATAAGCAAAGGGAATTACTTAAGACATTTAATTCCTTGACGCTCGATACCAATATTGATTGGATTAATTCGAATACTTATAGAAACCTTCAATTAAAACTTAACACGAAGGATGAAATAAATAGAACCCCTACACAATTAAAGTTTTGGAGGATTTATTATGAAGATATTGGTGAAATTGCGATGAATAATTCCGCGAATCTAATTCCAAAAATGAAGGATACCATAGATAATGGCGAAACTATGAAATTAAACTTTGGAATTGAGACTTTGAATTCTAAAAACTTTGATTCTGTAAGTTACAGGATAACAATATCTCAAGGGAGTCAATCCAAACAAATCATTGGAAAAACAGCACCAATTGCTGGAAATACTTTTTCACTAATTGAAAGAAATTTGTCAATGAATGATTATTTCGAAGGTCTGAACTTAGTCAGCTACGAGATAAATCCTAGCAACTTTGATTATCAGATTGAAAAATACGATCAAAATAATTTCACCAAGTCTAGTTTTTTTGTAAAATCAGATATAGAAAATCCCTTGCTCGATGTGACTTTCGATGGTGTTCATATTATTAATAATGAGTTAGTATCGAGTTCTCCTAATATTAGAATATCTTTAAAGGATGAAAACAAGTACTTATTATTAAATGATACTTCATTGATAAATCTTTATTTGCGATACCCTGACGGTAGCCAAAGACCTATTCATTTTTCTCAAACAGACGTCAGTTATACTTTAGCTAGCACTAGTATGAATAGAGCAGAGATTAATTATAAACCTACATTAGTAGATGGCACTTATCAGCTCATAGTGAAAGATAGAGATAGAGCAGGCAATAGTAGCAGTCCCAATGGGAGTTTTAATTATAAAATTTCATTCCAAGTCATTACCAAGAATCAGGTATCTCATTTCATGAATTATCCTAATCCTTTTACCACATCCACACAATTTGTTTTTACCTTAACAGGGTCTAAGATTCCAGATTTTATAAAAATCCAAATAATTAGTATTCGTGGGCAAGTGGTCAAGGAAATTTTCAAAGAGGATTTAGGACCACTGAAATTAGGAGTCAATCGAACACAATATGCCTGGGATGGCAAAGATCAATATGGCGATTTATTGGCCAATGGGGTATATCTATATAAGGTAACTGTGAAAAATAACGGAGAGGATATCCCTATGATGGATGAAAATGATTTCAAATCCATTAATAAGTCTAGTAAGAATCTGGGTCAATATTTTAAAGATGGATGGGGGAAAATGGTGATTATACGTTAAGATATTACATGAAAATAGCCCTCTCACAGCAGAATTATATACTCGGAGATTTTGAATATAACACGAATAAAATTATTCATGATATACAAAGAGCTATAGTTGATGAAGCCGATTTAATAGTTTTTTCCGAACTATGTCTAACGGGTTATCCTCCTACAGACTTTTTTTATTTCGAGGATTATTATATCAAATTAGAGAAGTGCTTTGAGAGACTTTTTCCCATGAGCCATCAGATTGGAATTTTTGTAGGGGCACCGAGAAAAAATCCAGTCAAAGAAGGCAAAGACTATTTCAATTCTGCTTTTCTCATTTATCACGGTGAAATCAAAGGAATCACAGATAAAACTTTACTGCCTACCTATGATATTTTTGATGAATATCGATATTTTGAACCCAATAAAGTATTTAACTGCATAGAGTTTAAAGGAAAAAAATTGGCTGTTACCATATGTGAAGACATTTGGGATATTAATGCTGATAATCCTATTTATAATAAGACACCACTAGAGGAGCTAGCTAAACAAAGACCAGATATCATTATAAATTTATCAGCTTCACCATTTTCCTATAGCCATAGCGAGGAACGCAAAAAGGTGGTTAGAGAAAATTGTATCGTCAATAATACTCCTATGGTATACGTAAGCTCAGTGGGAGCACAGACAGATTTGGTGTTTGACGGAGGTTCTATGGTCTGCAATGCAAGGGGAGATATCATTTTTGAGCTGAAATATTTCCAAGAAGATTATGGTATTGTAGATATGACTCAATTGGATACTATTATTCAAACTCAGCCAAGATTGGAGAAGGTAGAGCGAAAGTATCAAGCTTTAATTTTAGGAATACGAGATTATTTCCATAAACTCAAAATGAAGAAGGCTGTGCTTGGGTTGTCTGGCGGTATAGATTCTGCATTGACCTTAGCATTAGCTGCGGAGGCTTTAGGACCAGAAAATGTATTGAGTGTGCTCATGCCTAGTCAACATTCCAGTCAGCATTCCGTAGATGATGCCCTTCAGATATGCGAAAATTTAAAAAGTCCTTATCATATTATTCCTATTGAGGATAACTACATTGCTATTACTTCTTCTCTGCAACCAATGTTTGAAGGAACACAGGAGAATATCACTGAAGAAAACATTCAAGCCCGGATTCGCGGCATGCTGCTCATGGCAGTATCCAATAAATTTGGATATTTGCTGCTCAACACCTCCAATAAATCAGAAGTAGCTGTAGGTTATGGAACACTCTATGGTGACATGTGTGGAGCTCTAGCTGTATTGGGCGATGTATATAAGACAGAAGTTTATGCTATGTGTGAATACATTAATCATAAAGCTAAGAAAGAACGCGGTCATGATATCATACCCCAACATACTATAACAAAACCACCCAGTGCTGAGCTGCGACCAGGACAAAAAGATCAAGACTCTTTGCCGCCTTATGAGATATTAGATGCTATTTTATATCTTTATATCAATAAGGAAATGGGACTTGAGGAAGTAATCGCTGCTGGGTATGAGCGCACATTGGTAGAGCACATTTTTGCTATGGTCAATCGCAATGAATTTAAGCGTTTCCAGACACCGCCTATCATACGTGTAAGTTCCAAAGCTTTTGGTTTTGGAAGAAGAATACCGATAGTCGCAAAATTTTAAATTAACTAGCTATTTTTTCGTAGTTTTGTTATAAAATTGAGGTTATGACTGCATTAGAATTAAATGTATATGAAATTTTTAAATCAAAATTAGGTGAAAATGAAGCAAAGGCTATAATTGAATTTATAGATTTAAAAGCCGAGCAAAAAATCAATACCAAAAAGGATGTATTTTTAACTAAAGATGATAAAATTGATATCATAAAATGGATGGTTGGATTTTGGCTTGCTCAAATGGGAGCAATTATAGGACTCTATTTGACAAAATAGATTTTTCTGTAATCATGAATCTTGCCGCATGTTATTTCATTAAGATTTGTGAAAAGTGAATGGGTTTAAATTTTCAATTAAATTTACACTAAAACAAAAATTGATTAGGATGATGTCATAATCCATGAAACTATCATCACATCAAATTAAATTGTTTCAAAAAAAACTGCTTGAATTTTATAGTCAAAATTCGGGAGATAAGCCATGGAATATAGATAAATATCCTTATAAAATATGGATATTTGAGGTGGTCATGCAGCAGACGAGAATGGAACAAGGTCTACCCTATTATGAACGCCTAATTAAAAAATTCCCTACACTAACACACTTGGCGAATGCTGAAGAGGATGAATTGTTTTCCGTTTGGAAAGGATTGGGCTATTATAGTCGAGCGCGAAATTTACATTTCACCGCAAATCATATTGTAAAGGTGTTGAAAGGAAAATTTCCAAATAGTTATTCAGAATTATTGAAATTGAAAGGCGTAGGGGAATATACTGCGGCAGCTATTGCGAGTTTTGCCTTTGACGAGAATATTGCGGTTTTGGATGGAAATGTACATCGAATACTATCCAGATTCTTTGGTCTGAAAAAAACTATTCAATCTAGTACTGACAAGAAATATTTCCAATCTTTGGCTAACCAACTATTAATAAAAGGAAAGTCAGCTTCTTTTAATCAAGCTATGATGGATATGGGTTCACAGATTTGTAAACCGCAAAATCCAAGCTGTGAAAATTGTGTTTTTTCAACTGAATGTATAGCCAACATTCAAAATCGAATATCGGAGCTACCCCCTCCTAAGATTCGACCCATACTCAAAGACCGCTATTTCTATAATTTATTTGTAGAATATAGAGGGAAAATTTATCTCGAAAAGCGTGTAGCTAATGATATATGGAAAGGTTTATATCAAGGTATCGTTCAAGAGGGACCCGAAATTGATGAAAAATTTTGGAAAGAAAAGAACATCGACATTATAAAAGTTGAATGGACTGATTGGCAGAAACAAATATTGAGCCACCAGAGGGTGATGATGAAGATAGGAAGATTGAAGGTCAATAAGAACCAGGGTTTTCCAATGCAATTTATTCATAAAACCGAATTGGAAAATTTGGCATTTCCAAGAGTGGTAAGTCAGTATTTTGAATCAGTAAAATAGTACCGACGATACATAACATATATCCCCAATTTAATTGTAAGATTTCTTTGTATGTCGGCATTATACCTAGTTCACTTTGACTATAAAAATTTTATAATTGGTATAATTTATATTTACCTATAATTTTCTTAAGTTGATAAAATTTGGGATTTAAAGGGTTAAGAAAAAACAACTTCAAATTTTCACTCTTCCCTGCTAGTTTATAGTCTTCAATTGTGCTTAAGTTTTCCTTGAGATCAATAATAAGTATATCTAAGTCGTATTGTTTCATATATAATGAAATATCTTTTGGATTCAGTTCTCCCACACTATGTTCTAAGGAATATTTTAACCAATCATTGTGAATGATTGATTGTGCTATATCTTTATAATTTTTTGAAACTAACATAACGTTTTTAGTCGAATAAATCCTTCTTAAAATATTTCTAAAAATTTTTATCCAAACAAAACGAAGCAATAGAACTAAAACAAAACTTAAGCTATAAAATATACCTAAATGAACGAGATAATACTTTCTATCTAGCACAATAAGCCAATAAATAGTAACTAATAAAAAAGCTATTAATAAATATTTTAAACTAAATCCTAAAATTGATTTAAGATTAAATGAAGGATTGTATAGTTTCTGCTTAGTAAAGTAAAATGAGACTATAGTAGATAAATTGATGAATATAAACAAGGATGGATAGGACCAACCATCAACCCAAAACGTATAGAAAATTATCAAGTTTGTAATACCCAAAGCTATATTGACAGCAATAAGGTCAAATAAAAGCTTGCTTAAATTGATATTGAATTCTTGTTTCATAGGGTATCTAATTCAGAATATTCAGAATTATTACTCTTATACCCTGGTATAAGAATTTTTAAGCCTTTTACTAATTCTCTCGGCTCTTCTTTGTCTTCAAATAATCTAAAAATACTATTTAGTTTAATTTCAAGGTCTTTGAAATCATGATTAGCATTTTTACCTATCATAATTTTAGGGTGATGGGTTGGCAAGGTATTTTCCTTATCTGCCAGTAATTCTTCGTACAATTTTTCTCCAGGTCTGAGACCGCTAATTTCTATACTAATGTCCTTATTCTCCTCTAATCCATATAATTGGATCATTTTTCTAGCTAAATCGATGATTTTCACAGGTTGCCCCATGTCGAAAAGAAAAATTTCTCCTCCTAGACCATAGCTGCCCGCCTCTAAGACCAGCTGACAAGCTTCCGGAATAGTCATAAAAAACCGAGTTATTTCGGGATGGGTTACTTTTATTGGTCCTCCAGATTCAATTTGATTTTTAAAAATAGGTATTACAGAGCCATTGCTGCCGAGCACATTTCCAAAGCGTGTCGTTATGAATCTGGTGGCTACATCTGGATTTTGATTAATTAATTGTACGTATAGTTCTGCCGCTCTTTTAGTGGCGCCCATTACATTTGTTGGATTTACAGCTTTGTCAGTAGAAACGAAAACAAACTTTTTGCAATTGCATTTCACCGCATGGTCAATAATGGTTTTAGTGCCGATTAGATTGGTTTTTATGGCTTCATAGGGGTGCAATTCCATAAGGGGGACATGCTTATATGCAGCTGCGTGGAATACAATATCAATTTGATGAATCTTAAAAATTTCTTCAATACGATTATTGTCTGAAATATCTGCTATATAAGAAGTTACATATTTAAATTTTGACAGAAGTTCATTTTCAATATCAAAAAGTGGAGATTCGGCTTGGTCAAGCAAAATTAGCCTACTAGGCTGGTATTGGATTATTTGTCTGCAAATTTCAGACCCTATAGATCCTGCTGCTCCTGTGACAAGCACAATTTTATCAGCTAGTTCAGATTTTATCTTTTGAATATCCAGTTTTATAGGAGGTCTTTGAAGAAGTTCCTCGATTTGAATCTTCTTGTTTTGAATTTGTGATTTTTCATTTATGGTTAGCCAACTCTTTAGTTTTTGGCTTTCGATAAGTTTCACATTTTTAGCTTCGCAAATTTCTTTGGCACTTTGTAAGTAGGAACCATAACCTTTTTCAGCAACTACCAATAAACTATCAATATTGATAATGTCTAACATAGTGTTTAGGCTCTGAATATGATAAACTGGCGAACCTTCAATTGTTTTATTTATCAGACTATTGTCCTTTGAAAAATAGGCCACAATTTTATATCTAAACTGAGCACGTTCATAATCTAAATAATGCTTGGTAATTATGGATTGATAATCTGTACCTATGATGGCTACCCTTTTTTCGGGTAACTGAACGGAACTTAACACATTGATAGATATGATATATCTAATAACTAATCTGTAAAGTGTGATAGTAAATAATCCTAGGAAATAACTAAGAATGAGAATATAATTACTCAGAAAATAAGAAGGGTAAGATGATTTAAGAAGATTGCTTAAAGCGATCAGAACAAAAGCTGAAATTGTAATAGATAGAAATATTTTGAATAAATCTCGATATGCAGTATATCGAAGCACCGTAATATGGGTTTTAAATAACAAGAATCCTAGTAGATAAATTAGGGTTGCTATTGCTAACGCTATTAGATAAGTTTGATTGACACTTAAAAGCTTATTTATGAATATGATAGATGCTAATATGAGAGAACATATTACAATGACTGTCTCAAAACCTAAAATGAGAAAGCGTGAAGAATGAAAGGAGTATAATTTTCTCAAACTGCTTATTTGAACGCCAAATGTAAAACAATTTTTTTATACAATTTTTATCTCTTCTGAAATAGGGCAACAATCTTACATTTTAAGAAATACTTAGCCATCTTGATAGGTATGTTTTGTAATCTCGTAAAGACTAGTTTGTCACTATAAATTAATCTTGGTTTTAAGTCATAATAAATAAAAAAGTCATATTTTTGTCGATTCTAAATAGTTATATGAATAAAATTGCAATTATTGGGCTAGGATACGTTGGATTGCCTTTAGCCAGATTATTTGCTACGAAATACAGAGTAGTAGGGTTCGATATCAATGTTTCTCGTATCGATGAACTTCAAAATGGACATGACTCCACACACGAAGTGAGCTCTGAGCTCTTAAAATCAGTCCTAGTTTCAGATTTCACTAAAGATAAGAATGGCTTATTGATTACTAATGAGCTAAACTCAATTGCAGACTGCAATATTTATATTGTAACAGTGCCGACTCCTGTTGATAAAAATAATAATCCTGACCTAACACCCTTGTATAAAGCCAGTGAAACTGTAGGGAAGGTTCTCAAAAAAAGGGATATTGTAGTGTATGAATCGACGGTATATCCTGGAGTAACAGAAGAGGAGTGTATCCCAGTATTGGAAAAAGTGAGTGGTCTAAAATTTAATTCAGATTTCTATGCAGGATATTCTCCAGAGCGCATAAATCCTGGAGATAAAGAACATACGGTAGAAAAAATATTGAAAGTTACCTCGGGATCAACACCTGACGTGGCAAAAATTGTAGATGAATTGTATAGTTCGGTAATTACCGCTGGTACTTATCTAGCATCTAGTATCAAAGTAGCTGAAGCAGCCAAAGTCATTGAGAATTCACAAAGAGACATAAATATCGCTTTTGTCAATGAACTTTCAAAAATTTTCAATGTCCTAAACATTGACACCTATGAGGTACTTAAAGCGGCAGGTACAAAATGGAATTTTTTACCATTTAAGCCAGGGCTTGTAGGAGGACATTGTATAGGCGTGGATCCATATTATCTCGCTCAAAAGGCTCAGGCTCATGGATATTTCCCAGAAATAATATTAGCGGGTAGAAAAATGAATGACTCTATGGGTGAACACGTAGCCTCCCAATTAGTCAAGATGATGGTTAAAAAAGGGATTGAAGTTCAAAAGTCCAGAGTATTAGTGCTCGGTTTTACTTTTAAAGAAAACTGTCCGGATGTCCGAAACACAAAAGTAGAAAGTGTAGTCAATTCTTTGGTTTCATTTGGAGTTACGGTAGATGTTTGCGATCCTCAGGCTAATGTGGAGGAAGTAAAACATGAGTATAATTTAGCTATAACCAATACAATACCAAAGCAGCAGTATGATGGCATTTTATTAGCCGTTTCCCATAATGAGTTTACAGGTATTGATCTTGCTGGTTTTAGGAAGACTAATTCAGTCGTGTATGATATAAAAGGCATATTGCCAAATGGTCAATATGACGCTCGATTATAAATTTTAAAATTAAAATAGTTGAACTAATGAAGAGATTTGCACTAATAGGCGCTGCGGGCTATATAGCCCCGAGGCATATGAAAGCTATTAAAGATACTGGTAATACTTTGGTTTGTGCTTTCGACCCCTATGATGGTGTGGGCATTATGGATAGTCATTTCCCTGATGCTGATTTTTTTACCGAGTTTGAGCGTTTTGATCGCCATATTGATAAATTGAGAAGACAAGGCAATCCTATCGACATTATCAGTATATGTAGCCCAAATTATCTTCATGATGCGCACATTCGATTTGCATTAAAAAGTGGTTGTGATGTTATCTGTGAAAAGCCATTGGTTCTTAATCCTTGGAATGTGGATGCTATTGTAGATATTGAAAAGGAAACTGGAAAAAATGCCTATACGATATTGCAATTGAGACTTCATCCCAATATCAAGGCATTGAAAGAGAGAATTGATAACTCTCCTACTGGAAAAGTCTATGACATTGATTTAAAATATATTACCTCTAGAGGGAAATGGTATCACCATAGTTGGAAAGGTGATATTGATAAATCGGGCGGAATAGCAACGAATATAGGTGTACATTTCTTCGATATGCTCACATGGATATTTGGGGATATAGTAGAAAATAAGGTACATAGGCACGATGATGATACCGCAGCGGGTTTTCTACATTTAGAAAAAGCTCGTATCAATTGGTTTTTAAGCATTGATTATCACCAAATACCTGAAGAAGTTAGATTAGCTGGCAAGCGTACCTATCGCACTCTAAGCATGGAAGGTGAAGAAATTGAATTTTCCGATGGGTTTACAGAACTGCATACAGATAGTTATCGAGAAATATTGGCAGGAAGAGGTTTCCCTGTTTCCGTTTCTAAGAAGGCAATTGAGATAGTGCATGGTATTAGACCAGAGTAAAATTTTAGTCAGCAGACTACTAAAACTCGCATTTTGTTTGTTATTTACATTTCCTGCATTACCTAATGCATTACAGAGTATAGTATTTGCTTTTTTCCTATCAATTTGTATAGTAGATTTTTTTCTCAATAAACGTTCTATTTTCTTTGAATCAAGAAATTATGTGACACTATTTTTTGTATCTGCCTACTATATTTTTTTTCTATCTACCTATTTTTATAAATCTAGTTTTAGTTTCTCAACGGAGTTTATACAGCCAACATTTTTATTACTTCTATTTCCTTTGATTTTACTTTTCTTTAATTGGACTAAAGATGAGGAATTGAATAAATTAACCACACTTGTTTACACAGTAAGTTCTTTGTATTCGTTTTATCTTCTTTATGAATTTTGGGTAGAGGGCATTGCTTTGTCCCATAAATACTATATTAGCGATGTAGATTTTACAGACTATGGAGTTATTCCTGATTGGAAATATATATTTAAAAATTCTACAGAATTCTTAAACAGTTTGGCAGATTGGGGATTTCATCGTGAGGGGATTAAAATTGAACTAAACACCCACCATACGTTTCTTTCAGCAGTGTATACATTGAATGTAATATTTATACTCTCAATTCTCAAAAGAAGTTTAGGTTTGATTGAAAGAGTCTTTTTTTTGTTAGTATTATTAATTCTATCATACTTGGTCTATTTCTTGGAGTCGAAGGTTAATATAGCTTGTTTGATTATAATAATATTATGTTGGATAGTCTACAATTATTTTAGAGTTATTACTCCTAAATTCAGATATATTTCTGGTTTTGTTTTGTTTATAATGCTGTTATGGGGCGGGCAGTATCTAAGGAAGGATAAGTTGGACATGGTTCAGGAGATAGAATCGAAGGTAGTTAAGGATCCCAAACGAAAACAATTGTATTCCATTCTGATCAATGAGGCCAAACATAAACCTATATTTGGTTATGGAGCAAATAACGTAAAAAATTTAGTGGATAGTGTAATAAAGAGGGATTCAAGTATGTATATTTTTAGTTTCAATATTCCTACATATTTCAAAAGTCCTCATTCTCAATATTTGTTCAGTCTACTTGCTGGAGGTTCTATACAGTTGGTCTTGCTTCTATTGATGTTTATTTATCTTGGTGTTTTACTATTATATAGAGGCAATATATTTGGTTGGAGTTTTATTTTACTTGTAGGAATCAATTGTGTTTTCGATGATTTTTTAAACAGGGCTTGGGGGGTCTACCTTTTCTGTTTGGGATTAGGGTATTTTTGGAATAATGTAATTAAATTAAAAGAATGAAAGCATCTTTTTATAAAAACTTCTTAATTCTTTTTTCCGGAACTACTATTTCCCAGATTATTCCTTTTGCTGCAGCTTTTGTCATTTCGAGAATCTATACCAATGAGGAGTTTGGATTTTATGGTTTATTTATAACGATTGCAGGAATTTTAGCAGTGTTCGGCACCTTAAAGTATGAAGTTGCCCTATTAATTTCTGATACAGAAGAAAAATCCCTACATATTATGCAAACTGTACTGCTAATTGCAACAACCTTTACGTTCTTGCTTTTTGTTAGCATAGCAATACTTATATATATGGGATTATTGACTTTACCATATTTCATGTTGCCCTTAGTAGTGTTTGCTGTAGCTATGTATACATCAATCGATAGATTTTATAATAGATATAGTCATTACAAGTCTATGTCATTTCTTCGAATAAGTAAATCTACTTCCGAGTCAATTTACAACGTATTAGGCAGTCTTAGCTTGTTCCGACCTTTTAATTTAATAATTGGTTTTAGTGGAGGATATTTATTAGGTATTGTTTTTTTTTCAATTTCGCAATATCATTTTGTAAAAAAAATAATAATAGGCTTTTCTATTTATAATGTTAAGAAAGTAATGAAAGAATATAAAGATTTCGCCGTATATTCTTTTCCTCATACTCTTTTAAATACAGTTTCCACAAGTATTCCCATACTTTTAATACCATATTATTTTGATAAAACTACTTTAGGACTTTACATGTTTGGGTTCAAATATATTCAAGCGCCTTTGAGCCTAATATCTGGCTCTATCTATAATGTATTTGGTCAAGAATTAAAAGACTGCATGACAGAAAGAACTGCAAGAATTCATGCATTTTCTAGTTTGACTAAGAAATTAATGATTCTAGCGATACTTATGGTTCCTTTTCTATTGACAGCACCATTTTTCTTTACATTATTTTTCGGAGAAAACTGGACTGTTTCTGGGAAGTATATTCAAATTTTAACTCCATGGATTATTGCTAACTTTGTGTTATCAGCTATATCTAATATCCCAATTTTATTCGAAAAGCAGCGACAAGCCTTAATTTTAGAAATAGTTTATTCTATTGTTAAGCTTTTGCCCTTTGTTCTTTTTGCAGGAGTCTTTGGTTTTGATATAAATGAGGTGCTAATAGTCTACGTTATTTTTACTACATTTGTTTTGGTCTATGGTTTTTATTGGAATAGAAAGTTAATTTATGGCAATCACTAATATGCAAACTGAGGATATCCGTATTAATGTAACGAAGACATTTCTTCCATCAATAGATACCTATTCAAATATTTTAAAACGAGCTTGGGACAATGTATGGCTTACAAATAGAGGTGAGTTGGTTCTTGAATTGGAGGAAAAGTTGAAGGAACATCTAGGACTGGATAACATCCTTATTATGAACAATGGAACCATTCCTATTCAAATAGCACTTAAACTATTGGCGAAAAATGGAGAAGTCATCACTACCCCTTTTAGCTATGTAGCTACCTCATCTTCCATAATATGGGAGAATTGCACACCAGTTTTTGTGGATATAGAGGAGGATACTTGGACTATTGATCCAGAAAAAATTGAGGCAGCTATTACTCCTAAGACAACATGTATTTTAGCGACTCATGTTTTTGGGAATCCATGTGATTTAGAATATATAGAAAAGATAGCCGAGAAGCATAATCTGAAAGTCATTTATGATGCTGCACATTGTTTCGGTGTTAAGTATAAGGGTAAGAGTGTTTTTTCATACGGAGATGTGAGTACATGTAGTTTTCATGCCACTAAAATTTTTCATACAGGAGAAGGTGGAGCAGCTTTCTGTCCAGACCCTGAGTTAAGAAAAAAAGTATATTATAGTCACAATTTTGGACATGATGGACCTTTAAATTTTCATGGCTTAGGTATCAATGGTAAGATTAGTGAACTTCAAGCAGCAATGGGATTGGCTGTTTTCCCCCATATGAAGGAGATATATGAGACAAGAAAATTCGCAGTGGAGTTTTATAATGCTCATATCGATTCTGAACGATTCGTAAAAATGAAAATAAGGGAACATACCGATTGGAATTATAGCTATTATCCTATACTGTTTAAGGATGAGGCAGATATGCTGGCTGCACAAGAAAGGTTTAATACAAAATCGATATACCCTAGACGTTACTTTTACCCATCATTAAACACAATCCCTTATATAAAGGGACAAATTATGCCAATTTCTGAAAATATAGCCTCAAAAATTTTATGTCTCCCTCTATATGCTGGTATGTCAGAGAGTGACTTGAATAAAATTGTAAATACTATTAATAATTAATATATGCTAATTGCTGGAGCTAAAGGATTTGCAAAGGAAGTCATGGAATCATATATCCAAGATCATACAGAAGCAGAGGTTGTCTTTTTTGATGATGTGAGTCTAGATATTGACTCCTATATGTTCAATAAGTTTCCAATCTTACGTTCAAAAGTTGAACTCAAAGATTATTTTTCAAACATCTCTAACGAATATACCTTAGGTCTTGGTTCACCAGTAAGTAGGAAAAAATTGTCTGATATAATAGATGAAATTGGTGGTAAGTTAGTCTCTACAATCAGTAGTAAGTCACATTTGGGCCAATTTGGAATTGAAATTAAGGAGGGTTGTAATTTAATGCAAGGTGTAATAATTACATCGAATGTAAAAATTGGTAGAGGAGTTTTGGTTAATATTAATTCTACTATAGGACACGATTCAATTATTGAAGATTTTGTAGAAATCTGTCCGGGTGTTAATATATCTGGTAACTGCCACATTGGTATGCAAACTTTTATAGGTACGAATGCTACTATATTGCCAGGAATTAAAATCGGTGCTAATGTAACAATCGGTGCAGGGTCTTTGGTAACAAAGGATATTCCTGATAATACTATGGCATATGGCATTCCGGCTAAACCAATTAGTAAATAGTGATTATTCATTTTATAACAGGAGGTGACATATACTCCTATAATTATATCAACTACGTTAAAAGGAACTTTGATGTTTCTCAAAATAAGTTTTTCGTTTATAAAAATAAAAACTACAATGAGAATTATACAACAGATTACCCAAATCTAGAATATTATAATAAGGAAATTCAATTTTCAATCAAGAAGTTTAAAGAGATACATAAAGCTAATAAAATTGTATTACATCAGCTAAATATACCTTTGGTAGTATTGTTTTGGGTCATTTTTTATCCATTTATTTATAACAAACTTATGTGGGTAATTTGGGGAGCAGACTTGTATGACTATTACGAAAAGAAAGTTAGGTTGAAGGATTATTTAATTGAGTATTTGAGAAGTTACTTTATACGAAGAGTTAAATATATTTCCTGCTACATTGAAGGAGATTACTATTTATGTAGAAAAATTTATGGTTCTAAGGCAAAGTACTTTAAATCATGTTATCCAAAGACTATTGATGAAAAAATTATTAGTTATGCGCATGATAACCAAATTGAAAATCAAAACACAACAATACTTATTGGAAACTCTGCAGATAAAAGAAACAATCATATAGATATTCTAAATAAACTCCAGCGATTCAAAGATGAAAATGTAAGATTATTATTGATACTATCTTATGGTGGAACAAAAGATTATGTTGAAAAAGTTAAAAATCATGCCTTAAATTTATTCGGCTCAAAGGCTGTTTGCATATTGGATTATATGAGTTTTGAGACATACGCAGAATTACTTACAAAGACTAATATTTGTATCTTTGGGCACAAAAGACAGCAAGGCTTAGGAACTATTAATCTAATGCTAGCGATGAAGAAAAAAGTTTTTTTAAATTCTTTTATTACCCCTTTTGTATATTTTAATAACATTGGAATAAAAATCTATGAAACTGATAAAATAGATATTTACAGCTTTGCTGAGTTGATAGATATTTCAGAAAATGATCTAGCTGAGAATCAATCTAAAATTTTAGAAGATCTGAGCTTGGTTAAAACGAATAAGTATTGGGAAGCTATATTGGAAAAAGATTGGGACTAAGAAATAAAATATTGAATTAAATAAAGTGAGGTTACGGAAATTTTTTATCGTTATAGCGACATTTATATCTCTGCCTATCATCTGTTATTTTTTTGCAGACAATTTTGAGCAAGTTTATGGAATTTCTCTAATTGTATTTTTTATTTTTAGTTCATTCTTACTTCTAAATCGATTTGTATTTTTTGAGCCACTTACACTGTTTAATTTTTATAACATATTAGGGGTCATAGGTTTTATTTACTATTATTTAGAAGGTTTTTATAGAAGTAAATATATCTCAGACACTCAATACTCAAACGATTTGGATGATTTATTTACGAAAAGTATTTATTACTATCTCATTGGGTATTGCATGACTCTCGTAGGCTATTTTATTGTGAGAAAAAAATTTGATATCAATATTCATGTGAAAATTGAATCGGAAAAAGTTTATAAGTTACTCATTTATACATTTCTTATTCTTTGCTATATAAATTTTTTATACATTGTAATGAAGTTTGCTGGCGGTAATATTTTTGTTTATTTTCAGAATATTGCTATTAGACAATATGAGTTTACATTAGGCGGTGGTAGTACTATTTTCTATAATCTGGGGTATATAGCTATTTATTTATGGCAATTTTTAGACAAAAAACAAAAAAGTTCTAGATGGTTGTTTCTGATTAATTTGTTAGCCATATTTGCTATTAAATATAGTACCGGCAGAATTGTACAAACTTTGTTTTTTCTAATTTCAGTTATAGCTTTGGAATACTTTTTAAGATATGATTTTTATAAAAAGTATACAAGAAAAATTATGTTTTCATTTACAATCTTTGGAACTTTTGCCTTTTTAATGTATTTTTATCGTATGTATAGCAGTGTGGTATTCATTAATCAGGCAAATACAGACTTTGTAGGATTTGTTACTGAGAAATTTGAATATACTGAATTTACTCAGTCTTTAATAGAAAAGGGTAATATTCCCAATATTCCAATTTTGATGAAAATTATTGATAGTTGGGAAAATGAAATGGGTTTCCTCTATGGGAAATCATTAATCCAATGGATTTTTAATTTTATTCCTTTTTCTAAGTCTGGTCTACTACCGCCTTCAGAAATAATAAAAGAAGTTTGGTATCCACATATAGAAGGCGGGGCTTTGCCCCCTACTGGTTATGGTGAAATGTATGCTAATTTTGGAATTTGGGGCATAGTAATTGGTATGTTTTTATTCGGAATAATTATGGCATCTACCTACAATTTGTTAAGAAAGTATAATAATATGTGGTATCTACTCATATACGTAAACCTTTCAGTTTTCTTCTTTTCTGTGTATCCAAAAGGAGAATTTGATAATATGTCTCTGTATTTGTTTCTTCCATATATTTTTACCTACATTTGCATACGAATATTCAATCAGCTATTCTCAAGAAACATCAAAGCTACATGAGCGAGAAACAATATCAAATATGCACAAATTGTGTAATGGATACGACAGATTCCGAGATAAAGTTTAACTCAGAAGGGATTTGCAATCATTGTATTGATTTTAAAGAAGTTAGATCTAAAAATTGGTTCCCAAATGCCGAAGGTGAACAAAAGTTAGCTGCTATTTATGCTAACCTAAAACAAGAAAATAAATCTAAGGACTATGATTGTATTTTAGGCTTGAGTGGCGGCGTAGATAGTTCTTATTTAGCTCTAAAATTATTTGATGCAGGCATTCGCCCTTTAGTTGTGCATGTTGATGGCGGCTGGAATAGTGAGTTAGCTGTCCAAAATATTGAGAGTATCATCAATTATTGTGGCTGGCACTTACATACAATTGTGATAGACTGGGAGGAGATGAGAGATTTACAATTAGCATATATGAAATCAGGTATATCCAATCAAGATGTACCTCAAGATCATGCTTTTTTTGCTTCACTATATCATTTCGCTACCAAATTTAATGTAAATACTGTTATCAGTGGGGGTAATATTTCGACAGAATGTATTTTCCCAGAATCATGGCATTGGAGTGCTATGGATGCAGATAATTTACATGCTATACATAAGAAGTTTGGCAAACTTAAATTGAAAAAATACAAGACAATTGGATTTTGGAGTCTGTATTTCTATTATCCATTTATTAAAAAGATGAAAACCTTGCGACCATTGAATTTTATGTCATATATAAAATCAGAAGCGCTAATTGAATTGAAGGAAAGAATCGGATATAAGGAGTATGCGAAGAAACACGGAGAATCTGTATTCACTAAGTTTTTCCAAAATTATTATTTGCCAATGAAATATGGTTTTGATAAAAGACGACCGCATCTTTCCAGTATGATAGTCACGGGTCAAATAACACGCGAATACGCTCTAATTGAGTTAGAAAAACCTCTTTATGATGAGAAAGAATTGCAATTTGACAAAGAATATGTAGCTAAAAAACTTGGTATTTCGAATCAGGAGTTTGAAGCCATATTAAATATGCCGAAACACAGCTATAAAGACTTTGCTAACATGGAGTCCAAATATCAATTTGTGAAAAAAGTTCAGAATTTTGTTTCTAATCTTTTAGGAAGAAAAATCTCTAATTACTCTTAAGAAAAGTTTCATGATTGCGATTCTCGATTACGGAGTAGGAAATGTAAAGTCTATATCCAATATGTTTAAGAAGATTGGAGTGGAATCTGTCATTACTGCCGATACCGAGGTGTTAAAGTCTGCATCAAAATATATTCTCCCAGGCGTAGGAGCCTTTGATTATGGAATGACTCGATTGAATCAATCTGGAGCCATTCCTACTCTGGAAAATGAAGTGTTAGCGAATAAAAAACCGATACTTGGTATTTGTCTTGGTATGCAATTATTGACGCTTAGAAGTGATGAGGGTATAGAAAAAGGTCTCGGCTGGGTGGATGCCGAAACTTTAAAATTTAAATTAGATACTAGCCAATACGCTATACCGCATATGGGGTGGAATGAAATCGTGCCTAAATCAGATCAAAAGCTTTTTAACGGCTTATATGAAGAGGCTCGATTTTATTTTGTACATTCCTATTATGTATCATGTAAAAACCAAACTGATATAGCAGCCAGTTGCAACTATGGAGGCGATTTTACCTGCTCTGTGCACCGAGAAAATATATATGGAGTTCAGTTTCATCCAGAGAAAAGCCATAAATTTGGTATGCAATTATTAAAAAATTTTAGTGAGCTATAGATGTTACAAAAGAGAATAATACCTTGTTTATTGCTTCACAAAGGAGGTCTGTATAAAACAGTTAAATTTAAAGAGCCCACTTATATCGGTGATCCTATCAATGCCATTAAAATTTTTAACGAGAAAGAAGTCGATGAACTTATGTTTCTGGATATTGATGCTTCGACTGGCAATAAAGAACCCAATTTCGCTTTGATAGAAGATATAGCCAGTGAGTGTTTTATGCCACTATCCTACGGAGGAGGTATCAAGTCGGTAGAGCACATGAAACGAATCAATTCTCTAGGCGTAGAAAAGTTTTCAATCAGTTCTGCGGCTACCAAAGACCACAAATTGATTAGAGATGCAGCAGATGTCTTTGGAAGCTCTAGCGTCATAGTAACTATAGACGTAAAAAAGGAACTATTCGGGTCTAAAAAAGTTTATATTCATAATGGCAAGGTGAATACAAAGATTGGGGTCATCGATTTTGTAAAAAAAATGGAAGAGCACGGTGCTGGAGAGCTCGTTATCAATTCTGTAGATAGAGATGGTATGATGGCCGGATTCGACCTAGAACTTCTCTCTGAGATTAAAGCTCAAACTTCCATACCTATTATAGGACTAGGAGGAGGAGGCAATCTTCAACATATAGCAGAAGTCTTTGAAAAGACAAAAATAGATGCCGTAGCTTGCGGCAGTATGTTTGTGTATCAAGGCCCTTTGAAAGGTGTCTTGATAAATTATCCATCTCGAATAAAAATCAAAGAATTATTAGCGAAATAGCTCTCCAATGAAAATAGTTCATCTTACCTCAGCGCACGATAGATATGATATACGCATTTTTGTAAAAATGTGCTGTTCTCTAGCTAGGCATGGCTGGGATGTGTCCCTAGTAGTTGCCGATGGATTGGGAGATGAAGAGAAAAATGGGGTTAAGATATATGATGCTGGACCTAAGCAGGTTGGGCGTATAGCCCGAATGACCAAGACGGTCAATAGTGTGTTTGAAAAAGCTAAGGAGCTTAATGCCGATATTTATCAACTCCATGACCCAGAATTGATGACCGTATGCTCTAGATTAAAAAAAATGGGTAAAAAAGTTGTATTTGACGCTCATGAAGATTTACCCAAACAAATTATGGGTAAACCTTATCTTAATTTTATTTCAAAACAGGTCATATCATTACTGATTGGTTTGTACGAGAGGTTTATTTGCTCTAGATTAGATGGCGTACTCACTGCCACACCTATTATACGAGAAAAATTTCTTCAAATTAACCCAAATACCATTGATATTAATAATTTCCCCGTTTTAGGTGAATTGGCCAATGAAGGTAAATGGAGCGCGAAGAAGAATGAAGTATGTTATGTAGGAGGAATAACTGAAATACGAGGTATAAAAGAAATAGTCGCCGCTATGGAGCATACGAAAGATGTTAGTTTAAACCTGGTAGGCTCATTTAGTGAAGATCTTGTAAAAACAGAGGTAAAGAAACATCCTGGTTGGACAAAAGTTAAGGAATTTGGGGAATTGAGTCGACGAGAGGTTGCTGATATTATGAGTATTTCAAAAGTGGGTTTGGTCACATTTCTTCCACTTCCAAACCATATAGATGCTCAACCCAATAAAATGTTTGAGTATATGAGTGCTGGTATACCAATTATTACCTCTAATTTTCCATTATGGAAGCTTATAGTAGAAGGAAATCATTGTGGGATTTGCGTAGATCCTTTAAATCCTGCTGAAATAGGAGAGGCTATTCAATCACTAGTAACAAATGATGAATTGGCGGAAAAAATGGGAGAGAATGGTAAAAGAGCTGTTATTGAAAAGTACAATTGGGGCAGTGAAGAGAAGAAATTATTTAAATTTTATAATGACTTAGTAATTGAATGAAGATATTAACTATTTTAGGAGCTCGACCACAATTCATCAAGGCAGGTAGTGTCAGTAGAACTATTGCATTATATCCTCAAATCAAAGAGATTATAGTTCATACAGGTCAACATTACGATGCAAATATGAGTGACGTCTTTTTTGAAGAGATGAATATCCCTAAACCCAATTATAATCTGGGTATAGGAGGTAAGACCCATGGTGCAATGACTGGACAAATGATTGAAAAAATAGAGGAAGTCGCATTGAAGGAAAAACCAGACTGGATATTGGTCTATGGGGACACAAATTCTACCTTGGCTGGCGCACTAGTTGCCGCTAAGCTACATGTAAAACTAGCACATGTGGAGGCAGGATTGAGAAGTTTTAATATGGCAATGCCTGAGGAAATAAATAGAATTCTGACAGATAGAGTGAGTACAATTTTATTCTGTCCCACATTGCATGCTGTAAACAATTTAAAGAGAGAAGGATTCGATAATTTTAATTGTAAAATTATAATGACTGGAGACGTCATGTACGATGGAGCCTTATTTTATAGTCAAAAGGCAACTAAGCCTAATCGTGATATCCCAGAACATTTCATTTTATGTACTATTCATAGAGCTGAAAATACCGACAACGTATCTCGATTGACCAATATTTTGGAAGCATTAGAGGAAATAGCACAAACTAAACCAATTGTACTTCCCCTTCATCCACGAACCAAGTCCATTATTGAAAAGTTAAAAATAAAAATTTCTGAAAATATTAGGGTAATAGAACCCGTCGGCTATATGGAAATGGTATGGCTAACCAAGAATTGTGGCTTGGTTTTGACCGATAGTGGTGGATTGCAAAAAGAGGCTTATTTCTTTTCTAAATTATGTCTAACCTTAAGAGATGAAACGGAGTGGATAGAATTGGTTGACAATAATGTGAATTTTATTGTAGGTGCTGATAAATCAAGAATTGTTAATTCATATTTAAATGTAAAGTTTACTACAGAGTACCCCAAGAACTTATATGGCACTGGTAATGCCTCAAAGGAAATTGTGGATAACTTAATATCCTTTAAATAATTATATTTGTCATAATCTTTAGTTATTAAATAATAAAAGTTGTAATATGTGTGGAATTTTCGGTCAGGTAGCGGTTCAAACTATTCATAAGCCTAATTTTGATAGCCTTGTAAAGCACTCTGAGCAGCGAGGCCAGGACTCGAGTGGTCTTATTTATCTCAAAGAAGGAGTCTATCATATAGATCGTGCAGATTACAATGTGGAGAAATTGCTAAGCAAGGTCAAACCCTATCAGTCTCAAGTAGCTCTTGGTCATAGTAGGCTAATAACCAATGGACTAGCAGATAATCAGCCCGTAATCAGAGAAAATATTTGTGTTATTCACAATGGTATCATTATTAATGAAAAAGATGCCTGGTCCAAAATTAAATCCGAAAGAAATTTAATCATCGACTCTGAGCTTATAGTGGCTATAGCCTTAGAACATTTAAAGGAAGGTGGTAGTATCGATACCATTCCTGAAAAATTGAATAGTATTTGCAAAGGCGTTATGGCTTGTGCTTTGGTTTTACCATCTCACGGTAAGGTTCTGCTTTTTTCTAATAATGGTAGCTTATATTTGGGTAAAATTGGAGAGGACATTTATTTTGCATCCGAATCTTATGCGCTCAATCAGATTGGTTGTAATGATGTCAAACAAATTAAAGATAATCCTGTACTTATAGACATTCCGGTATCAGATCAACCTTTTGTGGTTAAAGATGATAATACAAGAGTAGAAAATTTGATTCCAGAGTTCAAGTTTAATCAAGCAGAAGAAAAACTGTTGGTCTATCCTAAAGTAAATATAAAGCGGTGTACCAAATGTATATTAACAGAGACTATGCCTTATATCAAATTTGACGATAAAGGTGTTTGCAATTACTGTCATAACTACAAACCTCGAAATAATCCAAAACCAAAAGAAGAATTGTTCAAACTTGTAGAACCCTACAGAAGGAAAAATGCAATTGATTGTATAGTTCCATTTTCAGGAGGACGCGATAGTTGTTATGGACTTCATTTGGTAGTGAAAGAATTGGATATGAATCCTGTGACCTATACCTATGATTGGGGTATGGTGACAGACCTGGGAAGGAGAAATATCAGCCACATGTGTGCAGAATTGGGTGTTGAGAATATTATCGTAGCAGCAGATATTTCTCAGAAAAGAAGAAATATAGCAATGAATTTAAAGGCATGGTTAAAGTCTCCGCATCTGGGAATGGTCAGCATTTTTACTGCAGGGGATAAGCACTTTTTCCGTTATGTAGAGACGATAAAAAAACAAACAGGGGTCAATTTAAACCTTTGGGGAGTGAATCCTTTGGAAGTAACACACTTTAAAGCTGGATTTTTAGGTGTAAAACCTGATTTTGAGGAGGAGAAAGTATATAGTCATGGCGTCATGAAACAGTTAAGATATCATTATCTTCGATTTAAGGCTATGACAGAGAGCTTGGGATATTTTAACTCCTCACTCTGGGATACCCTTTCTGGAGAATATTATCGTAGTTTTACAGATAAAAAAGATTATTATCATATATTCGATTATTGGCGCTGGGACGAAAAAATAGTTGATGATACTTTAGCTACTTATAATTGGGAAAAGGCTATTGATACTAATACCACCTGGAGAATAGGCGATGGTACGGCGGCATTTTACAATTATATTTACTACACTGTAGCTGGGTTTACAGAGCATGATACCTTTAGAAGTAATCAAATTCGAGAAGGGCAATTGACTCGCGAAGAAGCGCTCAAATTGGTAGAAGATGAAAATCGTCCTCGGTATCAGAATATTCGTTGGTATCTCGACACCTTGGGTATGAATTTTAATGAAGTAATCAAAGTGATAAACAGTATTCCTAAATTATATAAGGAAAGTTAGTATGAATATTTGGATGATATCAAAGTATGCCAGTCCACCTGGATATGGTACAGGACTTCGGTTTTTTTATTTAACTAAGGAGTTTGCGAAGCTAGGGCATTCATCTGTTCTCATTACTTCTGATGCCAATCATTATGCTCCTAACTTTCCAAATACAGATAACAGGTATAATTCTGTAACAATAGACGATACCAAGGTGGTATGGATAAAAACCTTGAAGTACAAAAAGACGGCTTCTCCAGGAAGAATATTAAGTTGGCTAGATTTTGAATGGAAACTTTTTTTCATGCCTAAAAAAGATCTTGGTAGACCGGATGCAGTTGTAGTATCTTCCATATCTATTTTTACCATTTTCTATGGTTACTATCTAAAGTGGAGGTATCAATCCTTTTTAGTTTTTGAAATTAGGGATATATGGCCATTAACTATGACAGAAGAAGCAGGATTTAAATGGTATCATCCCTTAGTTTTGTTTATTGGATTTGTAGAGAAATTTGGATATAAGGTAGCTGATTTAGTAGTAGGCACTATGCCTCGTTTGGATCTACATGTCCGAAATATTTTAGGATACGATAGACCTACATTTTGTTCTCCATTTGGATTTTATCCAGGGAATTATGACGCTGACACTCAGACTGACAATAGTTTTAAAAAGCATTTTCCGGTAGGGAAAATCATTGTAGGTTACGCTGGAAGTATGGGTATCACAAATGCCTTAGAATCCTACGTAGAGTGCATAAAAATGCTGAATACTGAGAATAAGGATATTCATTTCATGTTTGTTGGGAGTGGTGACCTGAGACCAAAATTTGAGGCGGAGCTTGCTGGCTGTAATAATGTGACCTTCCTTCCAAGAATAACTCAAAGTGAGGTAAAATTTTTTCTAGCTAACTGTGACATATTATATCTTTCTACTCAAGATAGTAAGGTCTGGGACTATGGGCAATCTATGAACAAGGTAGTCGAATATATGCTATCTGCTAAACCTATAATCGCTCGATATAGTGGTTATCCTTCCATGATTAATGAAGCTGGCTGTGGCATTTTTGTTTCTTCAAACCAGGCTTTGGATATTAAAAATGCCATACTGAAATATGCTCTTATGCCAAAGTCCGAAAGAGAAAATATTGGCAAAATGGGTAGAGAATGGATTTATAAGCATAGACAATATGATAAACTTGCTGCAGAATATATGAGCGAGATACAAGCAAGGATGGAGTCAAGTAACTCAAATAAATAATAATAAAATCTTAGTTATCTATGGAAGCCATACAATTGAATTCAGGCGACTTGTCGGACTTTTATCTAGAAGAGGTAGCTAGAATACATTATTCCGCCTACTCAAAAGATCATTTTACTTCAATTTTTAATTTAGCAAAGCTAAAGGAATACTATAAGGAACTGATTCTCTCTTCTGACCTTAGTTTATTTTTTAATGATGAGGGAAAATCTGTTGGATTTATAGTAGCAGGGGAGTCGATTTCAAAAGGCGTCTCATCGTTCATAAGAAATAATAGATTGTATATAATTACTTTACTACTTACCCACCCGAAATTTTTAATAGAGAAGTTAACAGATATCATTAAATCTTTTATGCCAAAAGAGAGAAGAGTTGTTTCTAAGTTTAGATTAATGTCCATAGCGGTAGATTCTAATATGCATTCGAAAGGATATGGAAAGAAAATGCTTCAAATTTTTGAAGAATTTTTAAGAAGAAAATCTTTCCTTTCCTATGGACTTTCAGTTCGAAATGACAATGAGAAGGGTATAAAGTTTTATATTGATAATGGATTTATTTTAGAAGCAGAAACCTCAGATTCTCATTATTATAGAAAAGACATTTAATAAGAAAAATTATACTTAGCAATATATGATTCCATTTTCTCCGCCACGAATAGATGATAAAATTATTAATGAGGTCGTTGCAGCATTAAAAAGCGGCTGGATTACGACTGGTCCTCGTACTAAAGAGTTTGAACGACAGTTGGCTACATATTGCAATGTGGAAAAAGTATTGGCAGTCAATAGCTGGACTGCTGGAGCTGAAATGTTGTTACATTGGTTTGGAGTTAAAGAAGGGGATGAGGTCATCGTGCCTGCATATACTTACTGTGCCTCGGCTAACATTGTAGTTCACTGTGGTGCTAAGCCTGTTCTAGTAGATGTGAATGAAGATTTTACTATAAATATTGATAGAGTGCGCGAAGCAATTACACCTCGTACAAAGGCTATAATTCCAGTTGACGTTGCAGGACTGCCGGTAGACTATTCTGCCATTATGAATTTAGTAGAGGAAAAGAGGGAATTATTTACTCCGAATACAGAAAGGCAAAATAAACTTGGTAGAATATTAGTCTTAAATGATGCAGCACATTCTTTTGGAGCGATGTACAAAGGTCAACGGGTTGGTAATCAGTGCGACTTTACGGTGTTTTCTTTTCATGCAGTCAAGAATTTAACTACAGCCGAAGGAGGTGGTATAGCTATAAATATGCCACTACCTTATAATAATGCTGAGCTTTACGCAGAGCTCAACACTTATTCTCTCCATGGTCAGAATAAAGATGCTTTGGCAAAAACACAAAAAGGATCTTGGGAGTACGATGTCATAGACGCAGGCTATAAGTGCAATATGACAGATATTTTGGCTAGTATTGGGTTGGTAGAACTTTCTAGATACAATGATGATACATTAGTATATCGAAAATCTATTGTGAATCAGTATGACCAAGAATTTTCTAAATATGACTGGGCTATAATCCCAACGTCAAAGGATGAAAAGAGAGAGTCATCTTACCATCTTTATTTATTGCGAATAAAAAATATAACGCTTGAACAGAGAAATGCTATCATTCAAAAAATATTTGACAAAGATGTGAGTGTCAATGTTCATTATAAGCCTCTACCATTATTGTCTGCCTATAAGAATCGAGGGTATAGAATGGAAGATTATCCGGTATCTCAGTCATTATGGGAAAATGAAATTTCCTTACCTATATACTATGGTTTAGATAAGGATAAAACAAATAAAGTTACTCAAGCTGTTATCGATAGTTATAATGAAGTGATATGTTGATTAGAATTTTCGATGTCATATTGTCTTCCCTAGGTATTATACTTTTGCTTCCTGTATTTTTAATTGTTTCAATAATAATTCTACTGGAATCGCCAGGAGGGGTATTTTATATTCAAGAGAGAATCGGTAAAGGTGCAATTCCATTTTCACTCATTAAATTTCGAAGTATGCGGACAGGCAGTGATACAAAGGGATTACTGACAGTAGGTATGGCAGACAATAGAATTACCAAGGTTGGATTATTTATAAGGAAATATAAACTAGACGAATTGCCGCAGTTATTTAATGTCTTTATTGGCGATATGAGTCTTGTAGGACCAAGACCTGAAGTGAAAAAATATGTAGATTTATATTCTTCTGAACAGCGAAAAGTCTTATCCATGAGACCTGGCATGACCGATTTGGCTTCTATTGTTTATTCCAACGAAAATGAGTTGTTAGAAAAACAAGCGAATCCAGAACAATATTATATTGACGAAATAATGCCGAGAAAAATCGAGCTAAATATGGAATTTATTAACTCTCCGAGTTTATTAAAATATTTTAGTTTGATATTTAAAACTATTATCAAAATTATTTAGCCTTTCTTAGCCAAATATCAAACCCTAATTTGCTTTGAATTAATTCTACATCAGGTTTTGGGTATTTATATAGGATACTATCTTTGGTCTTATATATTACATAAGCATCCTTATCTATCAGTCCTTCTAGAATCCAATTATGATCTTTAGAAATATGGTTGGTAAAAGGTTGGCGACCTGAATAGAACATGGTGGCATAGCTCTTGAAGTATAATGCCTTAATATTGACATCTTGACCTCTTAGAGATTTGCAAAAATCAATATAGATTCTTTGTGTATAGCATTCTATTTTAGGTGCGAAAACTACTAGTAAAACTAATACTATCGCAATCGTGGAGAAAAAATATGGATACAATTTATTTCTAGATTTTTTTAAGGCAAAAACTAAGACCATAAGGATAAAAATACCAAAGCAAACTTCCCAATAACACCAGTTAACAGCGGCACCCAACTGCAACTTAGCTTGAATATCATCTACATATGGTAATATGTAAGTTAAATTATTACCTATAATAGGCATCGCTATTAAAGCTAGAATAACGACTAGAGAAAAAACTTTAATCAAAATCTCCGCCAGTTTTAAATTTCTAATTGAATTATTATACAACGTATGGGCAGCGATATAGCTTATCGGAAAATAAGCCATAGAGCTGTAGTGAATAATTTTAGTCTGAACTATCGAGAATAATACTAAAACTAAGATACCACAAATACACATGATTTTATACCAGTCATTCTTGAGTTTTTCTTTCCAATCATTGGTAAATAATAAGACAAAACTCGAAGGAAAACAACCCAAAAGTAAAACAATTATATGATAATAGATGGGTCCTCCATGCAGTGCATCCTCTGTGGTGAATAGACGTATTTGATAAACAATGAACTCATACATATAGCTTGTACCATGATGATAAGTTTCATATAGAAACCATAGACAGCTAAAAAATAGACTTGATAATATCCATACACTGGCATTCAGTATTCCAGGTAAGGATTTGAATCTTGAGAAAGCCCATAATATCCCTATAGTTCCGAAAACGATAATAAATGCTGCGGGACCCTTGGTTTGAACAGCTAATCCTAGAAAGAAAGCACTTGCTAATAAGTCTTTTATCTTGCTTCCTAAAATCTGATTCGAATTAAGTCCCGCGGCAGTATAATAAAAGTATAAACTGAGAAACATAAAATAATTGAACCAAGGATCAATGAGTCCTGTTCGGAAATACATGAATGGTAAGAACGACCCCATATAGGTTAGTACCCATATTCTTCCAAAACGTTCGTCATGCTCTCGCTTGCCAATCCAATATAGACTCACCATGACCAATATGCCCAGCAAAGCATTTGGAAAACGAGCAGCAAACTCGTTGATACCAAAAATTTTCATACTGATTACTTGAAGCCATATGAATATAGGCGGCTTCTCATAGAATGGTAGGTAATTGATCTGTGGCTGAAGATAATTTTTAGTCAAAATCATTTCGCGAGCTAGCTCTGCGAAATTAGCTTCATCCCAATCAAAAAGATGCACATCTCCAAGAAATGGAATAAGAGTGAAAACTCCATAAATAATAAGAAGTAAATAAAAATTTTTGTAGACAAACTTAATCATCATCCCCGAACACCAACTCAAATCCTACCCAGGATATACATATTAACAACCAAATGGCAAAACCAATACCAAATATAATAAGTGGGAAGGATATCACTTTTGTCAATACAATAGGAGAGACTTGATATATAAGGTTTTCAGTTTGATAATATTGCAATTCGGTTTTGAGTCCTGATTTTCTTGTTAAAAGGTCGTTTAAACTTCTATACAGGTCACTTAGAACCAACATACTGCTTCCAGAATTTAATTTTTCTTTAAACGCATCTCCAGCAGGAAGTGCAGTTTTGAGAAGACTGTCTAGCTCTACTATAGCTTCTTCAGTTCTTTTTTTACTAATAGTTACATCTTGGTCTACGGCTACTTTTTGTTTGATATCATCAAGAATTATCTTAAAATTATTTTCCGCTGTCACGGAGGGCTTTTGATAATGAATCATAGTAAACCTATAATACTTAGTTTTATCATCTTTGTCGGGAGAAGTTATTTCAGCTTTTATTTCTTTAGCTTCTAGTTTAGCGATTTGTAAACTTATGACACTTGATTTTAAGTTATCATTCATATTCTCATAGTCATTTTTAAGAGAGGCATTATAATAATCCAAAATGCTTACAAAAACGTCTTTTCGAAGAAATCGACTCTTTAATACCACTTCTGACTTATAACTGGGCTTCAATACTACCTTGGTAAAATAGACTCCAGATAGTACCATAATACCGATAAGAATGCTTAAAAAGAGTTTTTTCTTTCTTCTACAAACCTTTAAAACTTTTTTACCTAAGTCTTTTATTGTTATCTCTTCTGTGGTTGATGCCATGTCTAATTTTTTTGTAAAAATATATATTTTCTTTTAACCTACTTATAAAGATATATTATCTCTTGACTAGACTTTATCTGAATTTTCTGTTTTTCCGATTGATTGTCTAAAAGCCAAAACCCATGTTGATCTGCACCTAAATTTACAACTTGTATCTCTTGGTTTTTATATAGGATAGATATCACCTCATAAATTTTATAGAGTTGTTGGTTATACGAAGATTGAAAATCACCTTGAAAGTTTTTTCTTATATTGAGCTCTAATCTTTTTATAAGCATATTCAGCAAATCAATTCTATCCCAATTAATTTCAGGAAATAAATTAGCCAAAGAATTGGCATATGGTAGTACTTTCGATTTTTTTTTCTGATTAATATTTATTCCTATCCCCACTATCACCTTTTCTATTTTATCCTTTTCAATAGTCGTCTCTATCAGTATTCCAGCTACCTTCTTGTCATTAATTATTATATCATTTGGCCACTTAATATAGGCTCGATTTGGGAAAATAATCTCATTTAAGACTTCTACCAACACTAATGCTATCATTTGAGAAATCTTAAAGCCATGGTCTATTTCCAATTTCTCAGGGAAAAACTGAAAACTAAAAGTCAAATTTTTACCTGATTCCGAATCCCATACTCGACCATATTGCCCTCTACCTTTTGTTTGATAGTCAGCTACTACCATTAAGGGGTGGTTAATTTTATTCACTTTCAAATAATCACTAGTAGAATCAATTTCATTAAAATAGACCAATGGATAATCAAAAAACGTTAATTCGGGAAATGATGACAAAGCGAAACTATTTTTACTATAAATTTGTATCTAAATAAATGTATTAATTTAAATATTGAGATTTGCCCGTAAATTTAAAGAAAATTGATAATCCCCTAGTAAATCAAATACTAATTTCATTAGAAGACAGAAAAGCCCAAGACATTGTTTGCATAGATTTGAGGGACAACGAAGATGCTTTTGTAGATTATATGATTGTATGCCATGGAGATAGTACTACTCAGGTAAACGCTATTGCTGGTAATGTAGAAAAGGATGTACAAGAGAAGTTAAAAACCAAACCTCATCATATTGAGGGTGAGCGGAATGCTCTTTGGGTTATAATTGATTATATTGATGTGATAGTACATGTATTTCATAGGGAAATGAGAGAATTTTATCAGTTAGAAGAGTTGTGGTCAGATTCATATATTCCTTTGGAGGTAAAAATAAATAGTAAGTAATTTTAAAATCATAGTAAAGTAAAGTGGAAGAAAATAAGAAATCATCAATGGAGAATTCAGAGTCTAAACCTCAAACTAAAATAAATCCCGATAATAAACCTAGCTATATTTGGATATACATAGTCATGGCTGCCCTGACAGGAGTATTGGTTCTTCAAGGTATTTTTTCTGATTCCGAAAGTCGTGAAATTTACAGCAAGGAGTTCGATAAAATGTATATAGAGGGCGATATTGAACAGATTAAAACTTTTAACGGCAGAAAGGCGATTGTATATGTATATACAGATTCTTTCAATAAAAAAGCGAAGTATGATACTTTTAGAAAGAAAAATTCTATTCTAGAGAAGCCTAACACTTCTTTCTTTATGCATATTGCATCGCATACATCGTTGGAGCAGCATATAAAAGAATTGCGGAGGCAATATAAAGTAGAAGAGGTAACACTTATTCCTTTAACCGAGACAGGATCTTGGCTATCAAATATGTTTAGTATATTTGGTCCTATACTATTGTTGATAGGATTTTGGTATTTCATGATGCGTCGCATGGGTGGCGGCGGTGGCTTTCCTGGCGGCGGAATATTTTCTATAGGAAAATCCAAAGCTACCATGGTCGACAAGGATACTGAAAGTGAAATTAATTTTTCATCCGTAGCAGGATTGGATGAGGAAAAACAGGAAGTCATGGAAATAGTAGATTTTCTAAAAAATCCCGATAAGTATACAACGCTAGGTGGAAAAATACCCAAAGGTGCGCTACTAATAGGTCCTCCAGGTACAGGAAAAACGCTCCTAGCCAAGGCTATGGCTGGAGAAGCTAAAGTTCCATTTTTTAGCCTGTCAGGTTCAGATTTTGTAGAAATGTTTGTAGGAGTAGGTGCATCGAGAGTTCGTGATTTATTTAAACAAGCTAGAGAAAAAGCTCCTTGTATTATATTTATAGATGAGATTGATGCTATAGGTCGTGCTAGAGGTAAAGGTCTGGTAGGAGGAAACGATGAGCGTGAAAGTACACTAAATCAACTACTCGTAGAAATGGATGGATTTAGTGGTGATACTGGAATCATTGTCATAGCAGCTACCAATAGACCTGATGTTTTGGATGATGCTTTATTACGTGCTGGACGTTTTGATCGTCAGATTCATATCAATAGACCTGATCTCAATGGTAGAGAGCAGATATTTAATGTACATCTAGCTAAAATTAAGAAAGGCGAGGATGTGAGTGCTCATGAGTTGGCCAAACAAACGCCTGGATTTGTGGGAGCTGACATAGCCAATGTATGTAACGAAGCTGCGCTTGTGGCAGCTCGGAAAGATAAGACGGAGGTGAATATGAAAGATATTTCAGAAGCTATCGATAGAGTTACAACAGGTCTCGAAAAGAAAAATACGATAATCACTCCTGAAGAGAAAAAGGTAATCGCGTATCATGAGGCTGGACATGCATTGACTAGCTGGTATTTAGAGTATGCTCATCCATTTGTGAGGGTCACTATTGTGCCCAGGAGTGAATCTTTGGGACATGCGCTTTATCTCCCAAAAGAGAAGTATTTGACAGTCAAAGAAGAGTTGTTAGATCAAATCTGTGTCTCTATGGGTGGACGAGCTGCAGAGCATTTGGCTTTTAATAAAATTTCGACAGGAGCTTTAGGTGATTTGGATAGTGTGACGAGAATGGCCTATGGTATGGTGGTTCACTATGGTATGAGTGAAAAGGTTGGGAATTTATCCTTCTATCGTATGGCTCAAAATTCATACGAGAAACCATATTCCGACGAAACGGCCAAACTTATCGATGATGAAGTAAGAAAAATTTCTGATGAACAGTTTCAGCGTGCATTGGCATTGCTCACAGAGAAAAGGGAACAATTAGATAATCTCGCAAGCCTTCTTCTGGAGCGAGAAGTTCTTTTAAAAACCGACTTAGAAGCTCTATTAGGCAAATCTCCGTGGGATAAAGGAGATGAAGAATTACAACCAATAGCCCCTGCTGATAATTCTGATACGCAGGACGCTAATAAAAATGAAAAAGCTGAGGACAATGTGGTTTAGACTCTTGTTACTTGGAATCATAGCTCAAATGTTTGTGGGTTGTAGAAAGGCAGCAACAGAAATTCCCTTTTATCTAAAATGTGACTCTGCAAGGGTGGCACCTACCACTCTAGGAATAGCGAATTCAGGGATTTACGGTCTTTATATAACAATAGAAAATGATATTCGAGGTACATGGCAAATGCCTTTTAAAATGCCAATTCTAAAAGACGGGCTTAAGCGTATGGTGGTATCACCAGTTGTTAAAATAAACAATCTTTCTACGCGATTCTTGGCTTATCCATTCTATAGTACCAAGCTAGTAGATGTAAATATGGTTCGCGAGAAAACCTTAGATACTGTATTTGACTTTGAATATGCTACTGGTATCACTATGCTGGCAAATGAAGAAATGGAATCCGCTACAAATTTTTCTGCTTCAACTAAGAGCAGTCTATCTAGAAATGGAAATGGTAGTATGCTTATGAAAGCAGACTTTAGTTCTGTAGATTCAAGTGCTACAGCTTATTATTTTAAACAATTGCCTTTCAATTTTGAAAAGACTACTTTTTTAGAATTTGACTATTATATGCCTGAAGGTATATTGGCACCTGCATTGGCATATACGGATATTAATGGAAATCCAAAAGTTATGTTTGGTGAGAGTTATTTAAATAAGAATTCTAGCTGGGTACATGTATACTACAATTATACTTATTTAATTGATCGAATAGGTAAATCAGGGTTATATACCCCTATTTTTATACTGACTATGCCTAAGGGAAGTATTAATGCTACAGCTTATTTAGATAATGTAAGAATTCTTGAGAAATAGTATAATTATTCCCGCACAATACATAGTAATAATGAATGTATTGAAAAAATCTTATAAATTTGCTCTTAGTATTTTTTTTTAAACAAAATCAAGAATAGAAAATGAGTTTTAGTGAGATATTAGCTGTTTCTAAATTGCCTGGATTGTATCAAATGCATAAGCATCGAGCAGATGGGTTAATAATCAAGTCCCTGCAGGATGATAAAATTTTCTTTGCTGCATCGCGGGCACATACCTTTACCCCTCTCGATAATATTACGATCTATACCTCCGATGAACCTATAGAGTTGATAGAGGTTATGCGAAAAATTCAAGAACAGAAATCCAAACTCGAGTTACCAAGTTCGAAAGCAGATGGAGAGGTTTTAAAGAGTTTTTTTGCTGCTGTGGTTCCTAACTATGATGAATCAAGAGTATACACAAGTGATATTCAAAAAATAGTAAAGTGGTTTAGTCTATTGGATTCTAAAAATCTTATACCTTCCGATGACGCTGTTAGTAATGACAATTCTACAATAGATCAAAAAGAAGAAATTTCTGAAACTTTAGAAGAAAAGGCTGAGGCAAAGCCTAAAGCGAAAACTACTAGGAAGAAAAAAACGGAATAAGAAATGTTTCGGGTTAGTTTTTATTTCATTGTCTTGATGAATTAGAAACAATGTTAAACAGGAATTCTCTAATTAGTTCATATGACTCCATTCACCCTCTTAATATGCGTGTTTATTTACTTTGGGGTGCTTTTGGCGATTTCTTTTTGGACCACGAGGCGTATCAAGTCAAGCTCCTATTTTAATGCCGATAAAGGTTCAAAATGGTACGTTGTAGCCTTTGGCATGTTAGGTGATTCGCTCTCTGGAGTTACTTTTATATCGGTGCCTGGGGCAGTAATATTTACAAAGTTTGGTTATTTTCAGATTGTTTTAGGTTATTTTGTAGGGTACCTTGCTATTATTACTATTCTTTTACCACTTTATTACAAGTTAAATTTAGTATCCATTTATGGTTATTTGAGACACCGTTATGGAAGATTTGCACAATATACAGGTTCGTTTTTTTTCATGTTATCTCGTATCTTAGGTTCTGCTGCCAGACTGTTTTTAGCGGCATCGGTACTTCAGTTGTTTATATTTGATCAATGGGGAGTTCCCTTCGCATTATCTGTATCACTTATTATTTTTCTCATTTGGTTATATACTACCAAAGGTGGTATTAAAACTCTAGTTTGGACGGATGCTTTTCAGTCTAGTCTATTAATTTTCGGAGTACTTGTATCTATTTACGTCATCGTCACTCAATTAAATATTTCATGGGTTGATTTACCAGAATTGATAGCAGAGAATAAGAATAGTGAATTGTTTTGCTGGGATATTAATAGTAAAAATTATTTTTGGAAACAATTCATAGGAGGTGCTTTCATTGCGGCATGTATGACTGGATTAGATCAGAACATGATGCAAAAAAATCTTACATGTAAAACCTTGGGAGAATCTAAAAAGAATATATTTTGGTTCAGTATTGTTATGCTTTTTACCAATTTATTTTTTATATCCTTGGGTTTATTACTATATACCTATGCTGAAAATTTGGGTATTCAACTGCCTATGAAGCCAGACGGGAGTATTGATTCTGATAAAGTTTTTCCTTTTCTTGCCTTCAATCACTTAGGTTTCATTGCGAGTATTTCCTTTATCGTAGGTTTGACTGCTGCCACATTCTCTAGTGCCGATAGTGTATTGACGACCTTAACGACATCCTTCTATATCGATATTTTAGGAAAGGATGCAGAAAAAAACCCTGATACAAAATTGCGAAACCTTATTCATCTTAGTTTTGCCTTATTACTTCTACTGGCGATATTGATTATCAAGATATTAAATGCTTCTGCTGTTATAGATATTGTTTTGAAAATTGCTAATTATACCTATGGACCATTGCTGGGGCTCTTTATCTTCGGATTAGTTACCAAGAGAAAGTTATACGATGCACTTGTACCTCTAATTTGCATTACCGCACCACTAATCGCCTATTATATTGATGCAGCACCTATAATCTTGAATGGGAGACCTTTTCAGTTTGGCAATACTATATTGATTATCAATGGATTTATCACTGTCTTAGGGCTTGCTTTTTTCTCATTCTTCTATAAGAATAAGGTTTCTTAGTTGGAATCCTAGGTTGTCTTAAAATTTTATAACACTATTTTGGTTGTTAAAATTAAACTTATCAGTAACTTTATCGTCATAAAGTTGTTATATTAATAAACATAAAGTTATGAGACGTAATTATTATCTATTCTTGTTAGTTTTTTTTGGGGTGAATTTGACAGCTCAGGATGATATTTATAATACTCCAGAACCGGTGAAACCCCGAATTGTTTATGGCAATCAAAATTCCAATACAAGCACAGATGGCAGCTATGAAAAAATAGATGATAGCTACAATCCAGATTTTGACTATAGATATCGAAGAAGTCTAAGAAGAATGTATGATCCTTATTATGTCATGCCTAGTTCTGCATTTTTGAATATGTACACCTATCCTCAGTTTGCTAATTTTTATAATCCTTATTGGGGTTGGAATTCAGGTTTTTCTATTACGATAGGAAATGCTTGGGGCAGTCCATGGGGCTGGAATAATGGATGGAATACATGGAATAACCCATGGGGTTGGAATTCATGGAATAGCTGGTATGCCTGGAACAGCCCTTGGGGCTGGAATAACTGGGGAGGTGGCTGGAACTCATGGAATAATCCATGGTGCGGATGGAATAGCTGGGGCGGCGGCTGGAATGACCCATATTGGGGAGGCGGCTGGAATAATTGGGGCTGGAATGTAAGAGGCAATAATTGGGGTACGGGTCAGAGAAATTCAGTTACCCCTCCTGAGAGAAGAGTTTCAAGAGCGGTAAGAGTTATGGATCCAAATAGAGACTATGGAAATACGACATATAGACCTTCTCAACCGCAAGGAAATTCAGGTTGGAATAATGGAGGGAGCGGAAATAATACCCCAACTTACAGAAGTTCTCCTAGCAATAGCTCACCTAGTCAAGGAACCATGACCCCTGCACCTACTCGCATGGGTGGCAACTCACCTTCTATGGGTGGAGGAGGATCATCGGGTGGTGGAGGCAGATCAGGAGGTAGATCGAGTGGAGCTTCAAGATTTTAATTTATCTTCATTCAGTTTAAATTTTAAAAAACATAATACCATGTTAGGAAGAATAGCTATGTCTATACTATTTTTTGTCACCTTCCACGCTGCAGACGCCCAGAGGTTTTCTGGAGCTGTTTTGAGAGTGGGTACTGATATTAGTCAATCTACTTTGCAAGGAACTGCCAGATTTGTAGGAACTGGAGGAGTCATGGGTAGTGTAGGCGGAGATTTATCTAATTTAAGTACGAATCCAGCGGGATTGGGAATGTTCTCACGAACAGAGCTTTCTCTCACTCCTTCTTTTGCGCTGAACCATACCGGTAGCACCTATATTGCAAACGACGGCAGGGGGCAGTTTGAGACGAATTTTGATCAGAATAGATATAAATTTACCATTAATAGCATGGGAATTGTTATAGCTAATAGAAAAAGCGATAATGCTGTTATGCGCACATCTAATGTGACCATTGGTATAAATCGAACTGCTGATTTCAATCGCTCTGTGAATTTCGGTATGGGGCGCAATAGTTTGTATTCCTATTCTAGTTATTTAGCTCTTTTAGCCACAAACCTAGAATATGATAGAAGAGATTTTAACACCGATTATCCTGCACCTGGTACTTATCCAGCAGAAGGAAACTATTCTTCAATTGCCAATCTGTATAATAGAGTTCTAGCAGCACGAAATGCAGAGGCTATTTACTCTTTCTCACCTTATGATTTTTATGAAGATCCATTAAAATTAGATTCTGTGAATGTATCTCAGTTTGGTCAAATGAAAACAAGTGGTGGTATTACAGAGCTGTCGTTTGCTTGGTCTACTAGCTTGAAAGATAAATACTATATTGGTGTATCTCTTGGTATTCCTTTTATTAATTATCAAACTGAATTTATTTTCGAAGAGGTTAATCGTGGACCTGTTGGCTCTAGCCCGAATGCATTTTATGGTAGATATGGCAGCTTTGAAATTTCAGAAATTGATAAGTATTCAGGAGCAGGAGTCAATTTGAAATTAGGTGGTTTAGTGAAATTGACAGAAAACTTGAAAGCTTCAGCCTATATACATACTCCTACATTTGCGCAGCTTACGCAGGAATACGCTATTACAGCTCGTGCTTATTATGCCAATGCTGTTGGAGGCTCTAGCAGTCCAAATCGGACAGACGAATTTGAGTTTAATTATATAACCCCATTTAAGTTTGGGGGTGGACTAAGTTATATGCTGGGAAAGAGAGGATTTATTGGTGCAGAGTATGAATTTAATAATTTGAAAAGTTTAATGATAAACTTAGATAATGAACCTCAATTTACCAATCAATTGAATGATGCCTTATGGCGACAAAATAACAATACACATGCATTCAAAATAGGTGGTGAATATGTGTTTGAAAGTATACGCTTTAGAGCAGGACTCAACTATCGCACCACTCCATATAGTAAGGATTTTACCTATAATGATTTCAACGCTTCTAGTATGACTTATACTTTTGGTTTAGGATATCGCGGCAAGCAAGTATCCTTGGATCTTGCCTATATGAATACTAGTTTTAAAGACTATAGACCATTCTATGATTATGCTGATAATCGCGTAAATTATGAAATGGGTTATACGATGAATAATTCTATCAGTCAGTTTATGGCTACACTCAATTTCCGATTTAAATAGAAATTTAAGTATTTTTCAATTGAAATACTTGGCTAAATAACTAGCTTTGCCTTGTGAAGTATAGTTTAATATATTCATTTATTATATTTGTTACCTGTATAAGTTCTTGTACTAATGTTAAACGAGACGTTGGTTCTTTGTTTGGATTTGGTCAGCGAAATAATTCAGGCGTTGATACTGTTCTTTATAGCAAAGCGACTACTATACACTTTCAAGATACCATGGTAGATATCGGAAATGTCAAAGAAGGGAAGGAATGTAGCATAATCTATTATTATCAAAATACGGGCAATGCGCCATTGATGCTATTCAATGTAAGTCCTAGCTGTGGCTGCACGATAGCAGAATATTCTCACAATCCCCTTGGTCCAGGACAAAAAGACTCGATAATAGCTAAATTTGATAGTAAGGATAAGTTAGGAAGTTATCAGAAAAATATTAAAGTAAATTGTAATACGAATCAAAAGGTACATGATTTATATTTCAAAGTCAATGTCTTGCCACGTTAAGAATAAGTCATGAATAATAATCTAAATTCTAAAGTCTAACAATTTAAAATCAAATAAAATGTATTTACAAGCTCAAGGTGGAATGGATATGATGCCACTACTACTACTCATGATGGGTATTTTCTTAGTCGTTCAATTCGTAATCGTAGGTCCGAAGCAGAAGAAGCGGGAAAAGGAAATGGCAGCATTTATTGATGGTCTAGCTAATGGCTCGAAAATTATCACTACTTCTGGTATTCATGGTAAGTATATTAAATCTGAAGAGAATTTAATGGTCATTGAAATAGACACCAATGTAAAGGTGCGTATGGAAAAAACAGCCCTTAATTATGAGGCGACCAAGGCATTGCATGGTATTAAGTAAGCTGTAAACTTTTTTATTGTGTATTTAGATTTTGAGAAATTAGATTTAGATACCTTAAAGAAAGAATATTCAGACGAAGCTTATCTCTTCTCCGTATTAGATTTCCTTGAGCATTTTATGAAAGAGGAGACCTTTGTATCTATTACTTCTGGATCTACGGGCACTCCAAAGTCAATAAGTTTTAGTAAATATAGAGCTTTAGAATCCGCTAAACTTTCAAATGAGTTTTTCAATATCACTCACCACACATTTATTATACACTGTCTCGATATTAAGTATATCGGTTCTAAAATGCTACTGATAAGGGCTCTAATCGCTAAAGCTAAAGTGAAGGTGTTCAAACCATCTCTTGATTTTTTTAATTTTTGTGATAAGGGCGAAATAGATTTTATTTCTTTGACTCCTTTGCACCTGCATGCTATTTTAAATACTAAACCAGATTTTTTTAGTCAAGTAAAATTATGTCTAATAGGAGCAAGTGGGGTGTCAAAAAAATTAGAGAATGCAATATCGAAAATTAAAACAAAGACAAAATTTTATGAGAGCTTTGCTATGACCGAAACTTTAAGCCACTTTGCCATTAGGAATATTAGTGCTAGAGAAAAAAGTTTTCGTTTGCTAAAAGGTTTTAAGCTTTCTGTAAATAGTGACCAATGTCTCCAATTGCAGCATGATCTTATATTGCCAGAGGGTATAGAATCGAAAGATGTTGTCAACATAGAGCAGGATGGTACATTCACTTTTTTAGGGAGGGCGGATAACGTTATTAATACTGGAGGAGTTAAGGTCAACCCAGAAGTTTTAGAATATGAATGGAGTTCTTTTCTACCTTTTAAATTTATCATTGCTAGTGAAGATGACCCTGTGCTAGGTCAAAAAATAATCATGATAGTAGAGAATAACCCAAATCAATCAAAAAGTAAAATTATAGATCTGTTACAGTATAATAATATACCTAATAGGTTACAACCTAAGGCATATTTCACTACAAACAACTGGGTAGAATCAGAAACTCATAAGCCAATACGGCGAAAAATTTACATGACCCGTATTTACCTTAACTAAATTACTGATTTTAGTATTCGAAAAAATCCTTAGTTAAAGTTTTCTATCATATTTCGCGGTGTGCCCTTATCGTCTGGTTTCTTTTTTGTTGGACTAGGTTTTGAGGTTGGCTTCGATGGTCGAGAATTCCCTTTATCACTTTTAGGAAGACTCTTTGTAATAGCTATTCCTAGATTCATTGATTTCTTCCCGTACTTAAAGTTAGGTTTTTTATCCTTTCTATTATTGCTAGCAATTTTTTTGGATTCATTACCTTTCCTAAGTACTACCGTGTTATTAGAAGTCTTTTTATCAGGTGATTCATATGGAAAATAAAAATTATTATCACCTTCTGTAAATACGACTCCTTTCAACAAAGTTCTAAATCTCGGAATCTCAATAGTATATTCATTTGATTCTACAACTTCTACACTAATCATACCATTTTCGCTGGAATAATTACTATATATTACCTCATTTTTCGGATTGATGACCCTGATATAACTATAGCTAATGGGTATATTGAAGTCTTTAAACCAAAGTTTAGCGGCAGTCCAAAATTTATTTTCAACTATTGCATTAGTTTTCAAACTAGAAATACTTTCATTTTCCGAATAGGCAACAAATTTTTCTTCTATTTTATCATTTTTGGTTTCATAAAGTGCCAATGCTTCATTAGTCGAGGTTGTTTCTTTTGGAACATTTTCCTTCTTTTTATTCCCTAGTAGAATTTCAGATGCAGCTATAATTTTCTGGACATCTTCTGGGTTATGATCATTTTCATTTTGTTGAATATTCTCTTTTATAGTCTTTCCCAATATTAAAGTTTCATCGGTTTTCTCTTTGGGTGTTTCAAATTTGGCATTTACAGGTGGACTCGCATTTTCTTCTTTAAATGATCTATTTAAATCAGCATCTTGATTATTTTTTGGTTGTTCTAGGATTTGATTTTGTGTTTCTGAAGTTGTATTAATACCATTTTCTGTCGGTGTAGGTATATTGACTTTCTCATAGGCTAAAGAACCACTCGTTGAAAATGGATTCCTAATTTCTAAATTTAAAATTTCACAGTCGAAGACATTGAGTTTTATTTTATATATTTTGTCAATAAATAAATTCGCATTACCTACACTTCGATTTGAAGTAAAATATCCGGTATTTCCATCTTTAGAATAGAAAAGGGCATAATCATCTCTGACACTATTAAAGCTAGCCCCTAAATTGATGGGCTTCGATAATTTTTGATTGCTGATATCACAGCGATATAAATCTAGACTGCCATAGCCGGGGTGCCCATCTGAAGAGAAAAAAAATGAATTGTCATCATATTTTGTAGGAAAAAGTTCGTTACCTAGGGTATTCACATTATTCCCTAAATTTCTTACTTTAGATAATTCATCATTTTCTGACAAGTCTGCAATCCATAAATCGTATCCTCCATTACCTCCCTTCATATCACTGGCGAAAATCATTTGATTTTCATCCTCTGTGAGCATAGGATGCATAAAATTAGCCTTAGAATTTTTAGAAATATAAGATAAGGTTCTAAAAGGTTGCCACCTCAGTTCTACTTTGTCGGATACACATATTATCATTCTGCGATTACCACCATCATATCTTGTCATATATATTTTATTCTGAGCTTTGTTTAAGCAAAAAGCATGAAAAGAAAATCCATCACTAGTTTTACTTGGCTGCTCCAATAATTTTTGATTTTTAAATGAGGAATCTGAGAAAACCACTTCATTCGTTAGATAATTTCTTGTTAGCAATGGACTCGTGGGTTCTAAATAAGAAAATTTACTTTGAGTGAGAAACTTTATTTTGCCGTTATTTAACACATATGGGAAATAGTCTTTACTTGTTTGATTCATTACTACGAGACTTGGCCTTATGCTATTAGATAATTCTTGATGTTCTATGACATAATTGGTCTCCAATCCGAGTTTTTTACTTAGGGCGAAATACTTATAATAAAATTCGTCAGCCTTTTCCTTATTTTTAAGTGCGACTTCTATATGGTATAGATCTAAATAATAGTAAGGATTGTCTTTATAATCATTCATACACTTGTATAGAGCTTTTTGAGCCTCTCTATACTTGCATACTTTATAGCAAAGCAAACCGTATTTATAGTTTAAGTTTACGTCAAGTGGCTTTCTAGCTAGTTTTGATTCTACAACTTTTAACTCTGATTTAAAGGTTTTTCGGAATCCTTCCTCGTTCACTTCTTGCGAGAGAAGTCTAAAGCTGACTAGTACTAAAGTAAGTATTTGAATTAACCTTTCGTTCATTTCATTACAAAATGAAGGACAAAGTTAAAAAAAATAGCTTAAAAACTAATTAAATGTTTGATAATAAGGTTTTTTTCTACTTGTTTTGTGCATTAGAAGCTAGAAATTGGCTAAATTGGTATTTAATATCTTGTCCACAGTCGAATACCATTTGTTCATCATTGGGGAAAGGTAAAAACTGGGAGCGTTTGATTTTGCGAAGAAACTTATCTTCTAAAGCCATTTCATTGCCTTCTATTTTATAGGCAACATTGTCAAAATCGAAGCGACTATTGATAGGAGAAACGCGGGATAACAATCGCTGCTGAGCATCTAGAATGATAAACTCTGACTGTATTATGGCTGATTTTTTCTGAAAAATTTCAAACACCTTACAGCTTGCTTTTTTATGAGCATATTGTTTTATTTGACGACCAGAGCTGTCTTTTAGAGGTTTACCACGTTCATCGCTCATATAAATACTAGAATCTATCCATGTTTTTTCTACTATGCTCATTTTTCTATCAATTAGTTCAGGAGTGATCGATATGTCTTTAAAATTTAACTCTACAAAATAATCTAGAGGAAAATTTCCAGGTTGGTTGTGAAATTTTTGCCAGAAAAATTGACTATTGTCCATCTGCATATAAGTCAAATCTTGATGCAGATTTCTAGGAAGTATAGAGCGAGAATCATTATTTACAGTGACGAGAATATGGGTCAATCCTTTTTGGTATGCCATATCTATTCGCTCTTTTATTTGCGGGTATTGTGGTATGAGCTGTGCTATTTCTGAAAACTTCCCAAAGGCATTTCTAGCATCGAATTTATCGCCATTTTTGAGTAGCAGATCACCTTCTATATATAAGGCATCCGCTAGCCTATGGCGTGAACTCTCTAACTGAGTATAAAAATTTTCGTGTTGGATAGGAATGGTGACTTCATTTACTTTTATAGGCAGGTATGGCTTTAGTTTATCATATCTGGCTTGCAAAGCGACATAATTATTGTAGATAGTCCTATATTTCTCGCTACTTTCTGTTTGAAATTGACTACGCTGAATATGTTCAATATTTTCATTATTTGCCTTAGTATAGGCTTCGTTAAACAACCCTGCCCAGCGCTGAATATCTTTTTCCTTGATACTGCGGTTAGCATATTTTTTAATCATGCCATCAAGTGCTTCATCGAAGTTTCCTGAGTATATTTCTTTTTGTGCTCGCTTATAGGTATTGCATCCTGCGAATATTCCTGCTAGTAATAGTAAAAGTAAAAAATTTCTCATATCTAACTTGTTTTGTAAGTTAGAGGAGGTAGGAGGCTGGAAGGTTTAAATATGGTGAACGTAAGAGAAATACCTTGGATACTCATAAAGGTGAAGTGTGAAACCCAGCAGCAGTGCCTAGCCTTTAGGTTGTCTTATCCTGAAAAAACTTGACAGTTTTTCAAACCAAATTAGGTATGAAGAATAATCAAAATCAATTAGGAAAGGATAATCCTTTAAAAATCAATTTTAAATTTAAAACAAGTGATCCAAATCAAATAGCACTAAGGC